>JAZLDP010000001.1:0-5421 GCA_045614835.1 Clostridia bacterium
TCGAACTGAATTAACACTTCAT
Organism: Clostridia bacterium; assembly: GCA_045614835.1. Classification (GTDB taxonomy): domain Bacteria; phylum Bacillota; class Clostridia; order Christensenellales; family UBA1242; genus UBA11490. Next base: position 23 of record JAZLDP010000001.1, read on the forward strand.
TTCGAGGGAAATATAACAACTAGCACTAATTATAATGCAGCCAATGACCTTAATAAATGGTATCTACATACAGATGGATATTATTATTATATAGGTAGTATTGGAACAACACCGGTTGAGTTCAATGCAGGTTATCATATAGATAACACACTTCGTAATGAGATTGCTTATGATGAGGTAACCCTAGAATTCGTATTCGAAAGTATTCAGAGACCTTATGGTGCTTACAAAGCACTTTGGGAGACTGCTCCCACAATATTTAAGCAATTTGCTTTAGGTGACACAGGAGTTTAATTAGGAGAAAAACAAATGACACAGCAACAAAAATCAGAAATGCTCAAGAAAAAAATTCAAGTGCAGAATATGATAATTCTAGCTCTTGCAATAGTAATAATTGTGTTGATAGCAGTATCTTCAACAGCCGCTTGGTATATTAGAACCAAGTCAGACTCTGCGGATATTGTTCTTTCCAATCCTGTTAACATATATATTACCGAGTTTGATTCAAAAACCAATAATGGTATTACATATTATAACCACGAAGTTAAACAAGATATCTTAGAGGGTTATAACAATAAGATTTACCCTGGTGATAAAATTAAATTAAAACTAGGTATGCAAATTGGTAGTCCAGAGGAACAAAGTAGTTCGGCCTATGTAAGAGTTCAACTTAATATGGCTTTCTCAAAACTTAGTTCCAACCCAGATGAAACAGATATTCCATTAACCGAACTAGCAGGTGCTAACTTAATCAAATACAAAGACACACCTAATCTAAATGACTGGGTATTAGTCGATTTTAATAATCCTACAGGCAAAGATACAACAAGTATGCCAGATTATGAGCCGGATTATTGGTATGTTCTAAAATCAACTACTGCTTCTGGTCAAACCGTAGCAAGAGTTGCACAAAATATGGAAACTTTCCAATTCCTAGATGGATATATTGAACTTAGCAAAACTGAGATAACCAATCAACACGCTAATTGTAAATTCCACATTACTTATACAGTCGAAGCAATTCAGATTGTTAATGTTCCAGACCCACTTCAATTTAGAGGCTATGGTCCTTGGTGGAATTATACCTCAGGAGATATTGAGGATATCCAAAACGCATAAGTAGTTAACTTGTGTGAACAATATAAAATTAACCTTTAACTAAGAAATATTTAAATTTGAAAACAAACTGACAAAGGAGGAGAAATATGGCTGATGAAAATAATCAACAGAGACCAGAGATAAATAAATCTATTAATGTAACCCAGCCTCGTTCTAATCCGTCTGCTAACTTAGATGCTAGTAGGGTCAGTGATTATACTTTAAGAGAACAAGCCGCCCTAGAGAGACTTGCCAAGAAGATTGGTGGTGGAGGCGGACACCAAAAGGAAGATAAGTCGGGAACTATCAAAACTATTATCGCAATAGTACTTGTAGTAGTTCTTATTATACTTGCGATAGCCTTTATTGTAGTTCTTAATAAAAATGGAGCAACTACCGAAGAGGCTGATTATGATATGAGACTTAGTATGCAAATCGAGAATAAATCGGCTCTGTCGATTATTACCGAGACAGGTCAAGAACAACTAAGAGAAATCAATCCAGGAGACATTATTCCTCTAAGAGCTAGTGTAAAAAATGCTAGTGATATTGCAGGAGATAGAACAGATGAGAATGCTCTTCCTCCTCCAATTTATGTAAGATTTAGATTAGTACTAATCTTAGATTACGAAGAAAGATATGACATAATGATACCAACACTTACTAACCGTTGGTACAAATATAATAAGGCAGTAGAAGATAATCTTATGGGTGGCGTTTCTTCTGATGACCATTACTTCTACTACTTAGGAACTCTACAATATATGCAACCAGAAGTTCTATTCTCTTCTATTGAATTTAGCGGAGATGCAATTACTTGTGATGATGGTGGCAAATATGGACAAATCCAAGTTCATGTAGAAAGTATTGAGGCTGACATTGATAATATTGTCAATAGAACAATGTGGCCAACAGCTCCTCAAGAGTGGATTATTAAAATGGTTCAAAACTCAACTTCTTCTGGTGGAAACACTAGTGGCGGCACAGGTGGAACAACTGGACAACAATAGTAATCAAAAATATATTAATTGGACAAAATTAATAATAATACAAAAAACGGAGAATAGGTAAGTAATGGAAAAGCAAAAATCGAGAAAGCGTTTTTGCACAATGTTTTTAATGCTAGTAATGTTGCTCTGTCCACTGTTTAGTGGGTGTTCTTTCTCGTTAAGTTGTTTTGGTGCACTGAAATTAGAAACTCCTAAGATAACACTTCATAGTTCTAGTAAGTGCTTGTCGTGGTCAGCAATTGATAGTGCCAAATGTTATCAAGTATATTGTGATGATGAGTATGTCGAAGATGTTAATACAGAGAAAGGTCTTGATAGTTATGTTTATGATTTCTCTGCATCTATCACAACTACTGGAGATTATGAATTCTATATTATCGCTGTAGGCAATCCATCGTTTAATGAAAATTCCGATAAGAGTAATATAGTAACTTATACTTGCGGTGAGATATCTTCTCCACCATCAGCTATCTATAATACCGTGATTAATACCGCTAACACTAGTGTTTCTGGCATTTCATATGTAGTTAATGGTACAAAAGTACAGTTTATACCATACAAAGATAATGAATGGGCTGTAGATGGTTATGAAATTTATCTATATTCCAATTCAACTGGATTGAATCTTTATCCTGTTGAACTAGACACTCCGACTGGTAGTGGTGGTTATGAGATAAACCTACTTGCTAGTGAATATTCTTTGAAAGATGAAATCTATGCAGTTAGAATGGGTGTTGTTGTAGATAATGTTCATTATGTTGCTAGTGATATTCAATATGTCAATCCAGACAAACATTATCCATATACAAATGATATTTATATCTTCGATGGATATATTAACGACTGTTATATCGAGAGTATCGAAGAACTAAGAAATTTAGTATATTATAATTTCATATACAAAATTACTGCGCAAAATATAAAACTTGCACCAGCTGTTGCAGATTTGATTTCTTCATATTCTAGTACAAGTGGTACAGATATGGCTAGTAGAGTTCAGTCAGCAGTAGCAGATGCTTTCCATTATTTCTTTGAAACAAGAGATGAGTATATGTTATCAGTTGCAACTCTTGAGAGTGTTACTCATCAATATTGTATCAAGGTGAATTATGAGTCAGTAGACTTGCTTAATTCAAAAGGTAAAGCCGAGCCAGATATTGGACTTATACCTCCAGCATATGTTTATGAGGATATCAAATGGGAGCCTTACTACGAAACTTGTGGTAAGACAATGAGAGATAAAGATAGCAAATATGCTCTTAAATCTTATAATAAATTTGCATCTGACCAACATTTCTTATATACAACAGTTTCAACCAGCGAACAATTATATTGGGCTGTAGAGAATAAGATTACTCCTGTATGTGCCAAGAATAGCACAGCTATGTCTATATATAATACAGCCAAAGCAGTGCTTAATAGTATTATTTCTGATACAATGACTGATTATGAAAAGGCTCTTAGTATTTTTGATTGGATTAATAACAATACCTCTTATGACTACTATTCTTTAATAAATGGTTGTTATGAAAATGCCGCCGGTACAATTACACCAGCCTACTATCTAGAGGGTGTGTTTAGTACAGGATATGCTGTTTGTGATGGCTTCTCAAAGGCTTATAGTCTTCTATGTAATATGGAAGGTATTGAGTGTATTCGTATTGTAGGAAATGCAGGTGTGGGTTCCGACTTAGGTGGCCACGCTTGGAATAAAGTTAAAGTGGATATTGACCCTACAGATACAATTGGTGCAGAGTACTATCTAGTAGATATTACTTGGACTGAACTAAAAGGTTCGTCTTACTTTGAGAAACTTGCTCTAGAGGGAGAAGAGGTTACTTCTCACGAATACTTCCTTGTTAGTGATGAGTATGTGGAAGAAACCCACTATCCTTTCAGCAAAAGAGAGAAGTTTGCTTATTACAGAGCAACTAGCAGTTTTGATTATTATGCTAATAACAAATATACCTTCAATGGTAGAGATTATGGTCTGCTTACTAATTCTCAAGACAATCAGTATGATGCAAAAATTGAAAATGATGAAGACCTAGAAGTAATGTTCCATTATATGCTAGTTAATAATCTAGAGGCAGTCGAAGTTCTAGTTACTTATGATTATATTAGTGAAGTATACTCAGAAAGTAATGAGAGAGATTGGTATACTGCTCTAGTTGAAAGAATGAGAAAAGAGAAGTTTAATGAACAATATGTGTTCATTAATACCAATGGAATTCTTAATACCAAGACTGGTTTAATAATGGTTCTTGAGAATAATTTACTTATAGATGCAGACAAAGAGGTTGGGCATTTAGTAGAGTATTTATCTCATTACAAAGTTTATGGTGAGTATGATTTGTATATCACCGAAACAATGTTAAATAAAGCCCTAACTGGTACTGATGCTTTATCTAGGGGTCAAAGCCTATTTGCCAAAGACTTAAGTACTCATAATATTAATATTGCGTTTACTTATTTAGAAATGGTAACCGATAGTAAAGGCGAACTTCAAGCACATTATACCATTACAATATCACCTAAGGCTAATAACTAAAAAAATAAAGCCACGACTTGCTCGTGGCTTTTTTGTATCGAAATATATTTATTAATTGAAATTTAATATTAGATTACTTTTTAACTATATTATTAAAAGTATTCAAGTCTATTATTTAGTGAAGTCTTCTTCACTGTTTTTAACTGCGTTTAAGAAATCTTCATAAGTAGGAGTGTTGTCTCTTTCTTGTTGTCTAAAGCAGTATAGAGTATAGTTTCTTAGTTCCTTTCTATCCTCAATTCTCTTAACTTTACGAGTTTTAGCTTTGACAATAGTTCTATTAATGGCATTAGTAAGAGGTTTGTCTTGATAAGCAAACATATTAGCAATACTTGCAAGGCCTCCACCAAGTGTACCCATAACCGCACCAGTAGCTAGAGGGAAACAGTCAGGCTCACCCATCATAATAGATGCACCAGCACCAAGCATCATTCCTCCACAAACAGAAGTAGTAAGAATGTTTTCTGCATCCAGTGGTGTCATTAGTCTAGTCTTTGGTCTATTCTCAATTTCTACGATTTTTTCTTGAACTTTACTTTGTCTTTCTGTGTCTTTAACATTTTTAGCAGTTAACTTTCTTCTTAAATCAAGATAGTTTCTATAAGTAAAGTTTCTATCATTAAATTTCTTTTCAGTATATCTTTCGATAATAGTTTTTTGTAAATTATTCATAATTTTCCCCGTTAAAAATCTTTTAGATTTTCCCCATTTTTTAAAATTTTTTATTAAGCGTGTCCAAC
>JAZLDP010000002.1:0-14198 GCA_045614835.1 Clostridia bacterium
CATCTTCACCTACATATCCAGCCTCAGTTAGAGTTGTAGCATCTGCGGTCGCAAAAGGCACTTGAAGAATTTTTGCAAGAATTCTCGCAAGCATAGTCTTACCACTACCGGTAGGACCAATAAGAAGAACATTACTTTTCTCTAGGTCAAGAATTTCTTTCTTAGAAGCCTTATTACTCTCAATATCAATATTGTAGTTAATTCTTTTATAATGATTATAGACTGCAACACTTAGAACTCTCTTCGCCTCATCTTGACCAATTACATACTCATCAAGCAGTGCCTTTAATTCTCTAGGTGTTGGTAATTTAATCTTATCTTGATTTTTGCTTCTTTTTGCCCTGTCTAACATATCTTTGCAGACTGCTACACAGTCCTCACATATAAAAGAAGTTCCAGTAGGACTGGTTATCATATTTTTAGTCTCCAACTGACTTCTTCCACAGAATGAACATTCCATAATTATCTTGTCAAATTGCTCGTCCATAATACTCCTAATCGTTCTAATTTCAGCAATATTTATAAACAAAATACTATGGCACATTTGCCTCTAACTCTCGTGCCATAGTACCTTTATATTATTTTTCTCTAGTTATTACTTTGTCTACTAGTCCATACTCTACTGCTTCTTCAGCTGTCATATAATAATCTCTATCGACATCTTTCTCTACCTTTTTAACAGGCTGACCAGTATTCTTTGATAGCATCTCTATCATCTTTTTCTTAGTTCTCATAATATGTCTAGCAGTAATCTCAATATCACTTGCTTGACCTTTTGCTCCACCTAAAGGTTGATGTATCATAACTTCACTATTAGGCAAACAAAATCTTTTTCCCTTTGTTCCAGCAGCAAGAAGGAATGCTCCCATTGAAGCTGCAAGTCCCACACAAATTGTAGAAACATCACATTTAACATATTTCATAGTATCATAGATAGCCATACCAGCAGTAACACTACCACCAGGACTATTGATATACACACAAATATCTTTCTCTGGATTTTTAGCCTCCAAATAAATTAATTGTGCAACAACTGTATTAGCAGAAGCATCATCAATTTCTCCAGAAATAAACACAATTCTATCTTCTAATAGTCTGCTATAAATATCGTAACTTCTCTCACCGTTGCCGGTTTGGTCTACTACATAAGGAACTAACATATTATCTCCAATTATTTATTATTTTCTACTAAGAACTCAAGTAATTTTGTCATTAAGATTTCGTTTTTGATGTAGTTTAATCTTTCATCAGTCATAGTCTTTTTATACTCTTCAGCTGATTTATTTGCTCTTTTTGCAATATTCTCAACATAATTATCGACATCTTTATCCAAAACTTCGATTTTTTCATTCTTTAAGATTTCTTGAAGAGCAAGTCTAATCTTAACACTCTTAACAGCTTCAGGTCTTCTCTCTTCTCTTAAAGCATCAACAGTTGTTCCTAAGTAACTAGCATAAGCCTCTAAGTTAGCACCTTGATACATTAGTCTGTATTCCATCTCTTGCATCATAGCATCTAGTTCTCTAGTAACCATAATTTCAGGAACTTCAACTTCCATACCGTTAACAATTTTCTCTAAAATCTCGTTCTCAGTTTTGATTTTTGCATCTTGAGCTTTGTGCTCTGCTAAATGCTCTTTGATATGAGCCTTGTACTCTTCTAGAGTTTCAAATTCACTAACATTACTTGCTAGTTCATCATTGATTTCAGGAAGAACCTTGTTCTTAACTGCATTAACTTTACACTCAAACTTAGCATCCTTACCAGCTAGGTTCTCTGCTTGATAGTTATCTGGGAATTTAACAAGAACATCTTTCTCTTCTCCAGCCTTTAAGCCAACAAGTTGCTCCTCAAATCCTTCAATGAAAGTATGGCTACCGATTTCTAAGTCAAATCCTTCAGCTGTACCACCCTCGAAGTATTCGCCATTAACACTACCCTTGAAATCGATATTAGCAACATCACCATTCTCAATTGCGCCATCTTTCTCAACAAGTCTTGTGTTTTGCATTTGAACTCTCTTAAGTTCGTTCTCAACATCTTCATCAGTTACTTTCTCTGCCTTAACATTAACTTTTAGTCCTGTGTAAGCACCCATTTTAACTTCTGGTTTAACTGGGATTTCAGCAACAATTGTGATACCAGTTTTGTCAAGCTTAGTTACTCTCAAATCTGGGCTATCAATAGGGTCGATTTCTTTCTCTTTGTCAAGAATATCAATATAGTGTCTATTGAAACCTTCAGAAATAGCATCTTCATAGAACACTTCAAAGCCATAAGCTTTCTCAATCATTTTTCTAGGAGCCTTACCTTGTCTAAAGCCCTCTACTTTATATCTACCTTTATTTTTGTTATATGACTCATTAACTAAAGCTTCCCATTCCTCGTGGTCAAAGTCAATTGTAAGAGCCATATTTTTGTTTTCAAGTTTTTTAACTTCGTATTTCATTATCTTCTCCTTAAAAATTAATTGGACAAAGATATTTTAAACCTATCTTTGTACTTATATATACCACAAGAAAATCCACTTAGTTCTCGTAATAATATATACATTCAACCGTTCTATTATACCACAATAATACTTTTATGGCAACAATCAAAAAGGCTATATTACTTAAAAAATTACAGAAATTCCGCTAAAAAATAATACAATACCCAAAAGTATCAACATAACCGCCATTAATTTATTATTTTTGGAATTGTTTTCACTGTTTTTTCTAATTGTTTCCCTTTGCTCATCTGTATAAGGCAATTGGTTATAAATCTCTAATTTATACTTAGTATCCTTATTTACAATAATATACTTAACTCCCCATACAATAAAGAATGCACCCTCAAGCACAAAAAACAAAATCAAAAACAACAAAAAACGACCACTCAAAAAGTACGAAATAACAGCTAGTACCTGAAGCACAATTAGCGAAATATTGAATTTGTTTTTAAAAAATTCTATAATTTTTTGTGTCATAGTTTTATTTTAACATAAACCACTAAAATAATAAATCAAATTAACTTAGATTTTCAATACCTTTATGTCATTATTGCAAGAAAAACAATAAAAAAGACTGGTTATATACCAGTCTTAAATTCATTAAATTACTTGTAAAATCATTACAACAACGATAAGAACAACACTGACAATCCAAATAGTCCAGATAGCCCAATGTTTCTTAGTTCTTACGAAATAGAATGCAATTATTGCTGTAATTATATATGCTAAAATTTGTGCTACTTGAGCAAACGCAGCAGAAATACCATTAATCTTAAGTAAACCAATAAGTAATGATACACCAATACAGAATACAGCTACAAAAGCAACAAGTCCCATAAGACTTTTATTACTAGTCTTGTTTGACATAACATTTCCTCCAAAATTTCTTTCTTTAATCATTTTAACATAAAACCATTGGTTTTAAAATAGTTTTTTAATAGTTTTAAAAATTATTTTCTTAAAGTTCGAAGAATATTTTCAAAATAGTCAGGCAACTCACTCTCAAACTCCATTATATTATGCGTTGTAGGATGAGTTAAAACAAGTTTCTTAGCGTGTAACAATTGCCCCTCGAGATTAAACTTACATTTATTACTATTATATAATTTGTCTCCTACAATTGGATGATGAAGATGTGTACTATGAACTCTTATCTGATGAGTTCTTCCTGTTTTTAACTCAAACTCAACAAGAGAATATTTGTTATCAAAAGTTTCCAACACTCTATACATAGTATGAGCGAATTTCCCTTTCCCCTCTTCAACAACCGCCATCTTAAGTCTATTCCTAGGGTCTCTTCCAATATGAGTTATAATTTCACCATCTTCTTTGACAATTCCATCAACTAATGCCCAATATATTCTTCGACACTCTTTGCTAGAAATTTGTTCGCTAAGACTAATGTGCGAATTATCGTTCTTTGCAACTACCAAAAGGCCAGAAGTATCTTTATCAAGCCTATGAACAATACCAGGTCTTACCACACCATTAATTGAACTAAGACTATCTAGTTTATACATAAGTGCATTAACTAGAGTTCCATCATAATTCTTAACTGCAGGATGAACAACCATTCCTTGTGGCTTGTTAATTACAGCCAAATCTGCATCTTCATACACAATTTCAATCGGAATATCTTGAGGTTCGTTAGATAACACTTTCTCTACAACCTCGCCCATTTCTATATCATCTGTTGCTCTTAGCAAATATCCGGCTTTGACAGTCTTGCTATTAACAAGAACTATACCATCTTCTATCCAGTGTTTAATATGTGACCTAGACTTATCCGGATACCTACTTTGTAGATATTTATCTAACCTAACTCCTATATCTTCGTTATTTATTATTAGTTTCATTAGTTTTATCTTTTTCCTTTTTCTCTTTCGCTTCTTTCGTAATCTGCAAAATTGTATAGATTATATAACAAATCACACCAAAAGTAATGAACATATCAGCAAAGTTAAACACAAAACTAAATAGTTCAATACTTATAAAATCTCTAACAAAGTTAAATACCAATCTATCAATTAGATTACCAATAGCACCGCTAATAATTAGTGCAACCGCAACAGTAAACCACACATTCTTTTTATCTTTACTAAATGCAAAATACAAGGCAAAACCAATTATAAATGCAATTGTAAGTGCAACCAATAACCAGGTGTGACCACCCATCATACCATAAGCAGCCCCATCATTCTCTACATACACAAACTCTAGAAAGTTAGGAATAAGTACAATCACTTTATCTCCATACTCAAGAGCACCGGCAAAAACACTCTTGGTAACCAAATCAATTACCAAGCCACCTATTATTATTGAGAACATTATAATATAACTAGCGTACTTTTTCATATCAATTTAATTTTACTATAAAAAAGATTATATTTCAATTATTTTGAGTATTTCCTTTTAATTAACTCGACATAATAGTACAATTATGCCTTTAATGATTTAACCATTTCATACTCTAGTCTAACAACTCTAGCAATAGCATTTTTAAGAGAATAATTAGTTGCAGTATTATCAATAGTCTTTAGTATTGCTTCATCAAGTACTTCATCGAGTCCAACCAGATACTCTTGAACCTTTGCAATAGAACTATTACTTTTATTTATTAAATTTTGCACACCTACAATTATTCCTTTTACCTCGCCCCTTAAATCACTAACACTACTACTTACCGCTAGATGACTTATATTCCCACTATCAAATTTAATTGAATAATCATAAAGTTCCATATAAATATCTTCAAAAATTTTCAGTGCTTTATTGATTGTTGGCATTTGAGAATTATCATACATATCAAAATTTAGATTAAGACCACTAAAACCTATCTCCATAATATCGGTTTTATAATTAGTCCCACTTATATTCTCTAATACTTTCTTTGCATCATTATCTGAAGAATATATATTACCTATTACATAATATTTGCTATCATTTTCCCAGACAAATCCACTAGCACCTTGTATTGTACTACCAAGAGCCACTCTTTCTGCCTCATCATAGCTATCATAACTACCAAGAGTTACCGCATACATTACTTTCTTATCTCGTTTAACGCTAGTTCCACCATATACAATATATGAAGTCAAATTTCCAACTGTTAGAGCCGAACTAAGATAAGTAGCACCCCAAAAACAACCTATAACTATAACAATAATCAAAAAAATTTTTAATAGCGACTTTAGTCTTTGTTTTAGGGGCTTTTTTATAATTTTTACATCATCATAATACATAATATTTGGCATAAAAGTTGCAATCTCCCTTTTCAACTATGTTATAGTGTAAATACCTAACAAGTAGTAGGTTTGTCTATTTTTAATAATTGTATTATTTTAATGTTCTAATTTATTCCATTTAATCTCAGTAGAAAATCAAACACAACTTAATAATTCAATTCTAATTAAGTAATTCCTCATAGGAACTTGTGCAACAAAATCTCACAAGTTCCTTCTTTTAACTCTTTAAACAAATACTCCTAAAATACAATATAACTACAATTAATAGAAAAGTAGACAAATTACTACTTGGTAAGGCTTTAATCCAAAACACCAAGTTAAGTACAATTAAAATATCATATTTTATATAAAGGAGAAAACAATGAACATCAAACCATTATTCGATAGAGTTGTTGTAAAACCTATCAAAGAAAAAACCGAAAAGATAGGTAATATTATTTTACCAGAAAGTTCAAAACAACCAGAAATCAGCGAAGTTATTGCTTTAGGTTCAGGAAAACTGGATAACAAAGAAGTTCAGTTCGAAGTCAAGGTCGGTGATAGAGTAATTTTCAATAAATACAGCGGTTGTGAATTCATAATTAACAACGAAATTTTCACAATAATCAAAGAGAAAGATATTCTTGCAATTATAGATAAAAAATAAGGAGAAAAATATGTCAAAACAAATTTTACTAGGCTTTGATGCCATCAAAAAACTAGAAACAGGTGTTAATAAATTATCAAATGCAGTAAAAGTAACACTTGGGCCAAAAGGCAGAAATGTAGTTCTTGATAGAAAGTTTACAACCCCACTCATAACCAATGATGGCGTAACAATCGCAAAAGAAATTACACTTTCTGACCCTTTTGAAAATATGGGAGCCAATCTTATTAAAGAAGTAAGTATTCGTACTAACGAAGTGGCTGGAGATGGCACAACCACTGCCTGTATTCTAGCTGAAAGCATTGTTAGCGAAGGTGTCAAAAATTACACTGCTGGTGCAAACCCTATTATTCTTAAAAAGGGTATCCAAAAGGCAGTCGAAATCGCAGTTAAACACCTAAAAGAAATCTCAACACCAGTATCCAGTAGCAAAGAAATATATCAAGTAGCCAAAGTCAGTGCCGGAGATGAAGAAATTGGAGAACTTATTTCTCTTGGCTTTGAGAAAGTCGGCAAAGATGGAGTTATCACTGTTGAAGAAAGCAAAACTCTCAAAACCGAACTAAAAATAGTAGAAGGTATGCAATTTGATAGAGGCTATCTATCTCCATATATGGTTAATAATACCGAAAAAATGGAATGTAATTTGGTAGATAGTTATATTCTTATAACCGATAAAAAAATCAAAAATCTTAATGAGATTTTATCAGTGCTTGAGGGAGTTTCTCAAAGTGGCAAATCACTACTTATTATCGCAGAAGATATCGAAAATGAAGTTCTTAGCACTCTTGTTTTAAATAAACTTAGAGGAGCACTTAATGTCGTTGCAGTCAAAGCCCCAGGTTATGCAGACAAACGAAAAGCATTTTGCGAAGATATTGCAGTACTTACTGGAGGCACATTTATTTGTGATGAACTAGGTTACGAACTAAAAGATTTAGATATGTCCAAATTAGGATTTGCAACAACAATCAAAGTAACCAAAGACAATACCACAATATCAGGTGGCAAAGGCACAAAAGAAGCCATTGAAAATAGAGCAAACGAAATCAAAGGACAAATTGCAACTGCTGACACCGAGTTTGACAAAAACAGACTTCAAAACAGACTTGCAAAACTACTTGGTGGTATTGCTGTTATCTATGTAGGAAGCGCTACTGAAGTAGAAATGCAAGAAAAGAAACTCCGTATAGAAGATGCCATTGAAGCCACAAAAAGTGCAGTTGAAGAAGGTATAGTATGTGGAGGAGGTATCGCACTACTTAACTGTGTTAAGCCAGTTGAAAAATTAGTAAAAACTCTTGAAGGTGATGAAAAAACAGGCGCTATGATTGTACTAAAATCCCTATATGCTCCAATCAAAATGATTACATACAACGCAGGAATTGATAGCGGAGTTGTTATCGATAAAATTTTAGCAAACACATCTAATACCTTTGGCTTCAATGCACTAACAGGCAAATATGTCGATATGCTAGAAGATGGAATTATCGACCCTACCAAAGTTACAAGAAGTGCATTAGAGAACGCATCAAGCGTAGCTGCTACTCTACTTACAACCGAAGTAATTGTAACAGATATTCCCGAACAAAAACCAAATCAAAATCCAAACGCAGTCGCTCAAGGATACGGAATATATTAATAAAAAAAACAAAAAGAAGTTGCAAGAATACAACTTCTTTTTTTATTTATTTAACTATATCAAGATTGAACACTTTCCAAGGAATATTCTCTTCAGGAGGATAAACTTTGAAAGTTAAATTATCTTTGGTTGTTGGATGAACAAACTTAAGTTCATAAGCCCAAAGTGCTAGATTATGACCTTTGGCAAGTTTATCTCCACCATACTTAACATCACCATAAATAGGACAACCAATATGTTTCATTTGAACTCTTATTTGATGGCTTCTACCAGTTTTAAGTTCAACTTCTACTAGAGATACTTTATCATTACTATCTAGAACATTATAGTCTAATTCCGCTCTTTTAGCACCAGTTGTTAATTCTGGCACTACTTGTACAGTATTGGTTCTAGCATTCTTTTGCAAGAAATTAACTAGCTTAGAACGATTCTCTCTTGGCTTACCAAGAACGACAGTAAGATACTTCTTTTTTAGTTCTCCATTTTGAATTTGAGCAGTTAGTCTTGCAGCAGCCTTACTAGTTTTAGCAAATACCATAACTCCACCAGTTGGCCTGTCTAGTCTATGAACAAGACCACAGTATACATTACCTGGTTTATTTTCTTTCTCTTTGATATATTCCTTAACCACAGTAAGTAGGTCTTTATCTTTGCTCTCATCTTCTTGTGTTGGAATATTTTGAGGTTTCACAACAACAATTATATGATTATCTTCAAATAAAACTTTCAAATCTTTTGCTTCCATCTATATTTCCTTTTCTTTAGCAATCAAGTAATTCCAAATAATAATAGGTCTTTCCACCCTCTTTATAATATTTATATTCACCAACAACATAAATATTTTTACCGGTCTTAGGATATTCTGCAACTGTATCAGAAGTTCTAATCTCTATCTCCCAATTACAACACTCATCTCCATCAGGTCCAATAATATAATGATAATCACCACTAGCATAATGCTTAGCTCTAAGTTTAATATTTTTACCTAAATACTTTTGAGCAGTAGAAGATTTTTGCATCTTTTGAACTTCTGATTGAACGGCATAAGAACTAAGTTCGGACAAATCAATATTTACCCTAACATCTCCACCACCACAACCAGCAAACATTATTGTAACCGCCATAAATAACATCGCAAGTACTGACCTTAATTTTTTCATAACCTACGCCCTTTTAGTATTTCTAATTGCAATATCCACAAGCCAACATATAAAGTATACAAAAATGTCAACAACTACAATAGTTGCTCCAACAGGAGTATCCCACAAAATCGCAACAAGTATACCCATAATTGAGTTAATTACACCTATAATACTTGCAAATATTATAACCTTTTTGTAACTTTTAAACAACCTAATTGCACTAAGTGCTGGAAAAACAATTAATGCAGATATAAGTAACGAACCAACCAACTTCATAGCAAGAACAACAACTATGCCAATAATAATTGCAAGAATATTATTATATACTGCTGACTTTACACCAGTTGCTTTACAGAAATTCTCATCATAAGTAATTCCAAATATCTTGTTATGGAATACAATAAAGAATGCTAGTAAGAATATTGTAAGACCTACACACAACCACACTTCCCAATTAGTTAAAGTTAGAATTGAAGTAAGTCCAAACAAAGAACTACATACATCTCCTGAAATATTAGAAGAAGTAGAGAACAAATTAACAATTAAATATCCAAAGGCAAGTGAACCCACTGACAGCATAGCAATAGCGCTGTCATTTTTAACTTTACCCTTGTCAGTAAGTCTAATAAGAAGTATTGCTACAAGTATTGTAAGTGGCAACATTAGATACATATCTGCTACAGTCAAAACCATAGCAATAGTCATAGCACCAAATGCCACATGAGACAGACCATCACCAATCATAGAGTATCTTTTCAAAACCAAAGTTACACCCAAGATTGCACAACAAAGAGATATAAGTCCCCCAACTATCAAAGCATATTTTACAAAATCAAATTGCAAATAATATGCCAATCTTTCAAATATATTCATTATTTCTCTCCTACTCCCAATTGACTAGCCAAATCACTAGTTAGGAATTCTTCTTTAGTACCAGCAAATTCCATTTTATCTTTTAAGTAAATTATATGCGAAGCCGAATTTATTACACTATCTAAATTATGAGAAACCATAATAATAGTTAGTCCGTTTTCTTTATTTAACTTCTTAATCAACTGATAAAATTTCTTTACACTTTTTGCATCAAGTGCATTAACAGGTTCGTCCATTACAAGAATATTGTCTGTTGCACACAAAGCTCTCGCAAGAAAAACTCTTTGCTGTTGACCACCTGACAATTCCTTGAAACTCTTTTTTAGCAAATCTTCTATTTCGAGAGTTTTAGCAATAACACTAGCCTTCTCTTTTTCGGCTTTGTTATAGAATGGTCTTAACCCCATTTTACCCAAGAACCCAGACATAATTACTTCCATAACAGTCGCAGGAAAATCTCTTTGAATTTCTGTTTGTTGAGGAAGATATCCAATTCCCTTACACATTTCTTCGTTGAAAATTATTTTACCAGAAACAGCTTTATTAAGACCTAAAATAGTCTTTAGCAGAGTACTCTTTCCACTACCATTTTCACCAATAACACAAATATACTCGCCCTGCTCTATAGTGAAGTTTATATCCTTGCAAACTACTTTATTGCCATAACCTATATTTAACTTTTTTAATTCAATTAGCTTCATTATTTAATACCTTTTCTATGTTTTTTAGATTGCTTTTCATAATTTCTATATAACTCATACTAGCAATATCATTACTAACAACCGACTGACAAGAATTAAGTTCAACTATTTGCACCCCATCTCTACAAAGATTGTTGCTTATCACAGACCTAGCAAATGAATTATCAGAAGTCTCCAGTCTACATATATAATTAAGTTCGTTGTGATTGATAGCCTCTATTAGTCCTGTAACCACCTCTGCACTTGCTTGACTATCTGATGAACAACCAGAGAACGCAGAAACAAAGTTTAGTCCATAATCACTAGCAAGGTAAAGAAATGGAAATCTATCTGCAAGTACTATAGTAGTATCCCTTCCATCACAAGCAGACTCAAATCCCTCATCAATCTCAGTTAGTTTAGAGATATACTCATCTGCATTTTCAACTAGCAATTGTTCAATATGAGGGAATACATCAATTAAACTATCAAGTATTACCTCAGTCATCTTAATCATATTTTTAACACTTAACCATATATGCTCATCATACTCACAATCACCATTATGTTCGTGTTCTTCGTGCTCGTGATGATGCTCTCCACCAGACACAATATTATCAGTACTCTCGTGAAGCGCTTCAATATGCTCTATCAAAGATAAGTCCTTCATATTAATATTATCGTTAGTTCTAATAATATCTCCTACCCACTCATCACTATGTCCACCAATATATATAAATAGTTCCGATTGATTAATAGCAGTCTTGTCTTGAACTGTAGGCTGATAACTATGCATATCTACACCATTGTCTTGAAGCAACTTTACCTCATCATCATTACCTAGGATATTTACACATATATCATATATCGGAAAAGTTGTAACAACAATTTTTTTGTCTTCACTATCTTTAGCAAAATAAACAAGTGCCCATATACCACTTGCCAACATTACAACTATTACAATAATACTTAGTATTGCTTTAAACCTTTTCATACTTCCCCCAAATGCGAACAGTTCGCATTTACTACAATATAATAAAACAAAAAATATACCCTGTCAAGAGAATTGACAAAAGTATATTTTGCTTGTAGAATATAAAATATAATATATAGATAAAAAGGCAGATTATGTTAAAAAAAACTAGAACAAGAGAATTGGTAAAAGGACTACTTGAAAGTTCCACAAAACCACTTAGTGCTTATGATATTTTCGAAGAATTGAAAGATGAGAATATCACACTATCTTCAATTTATAGAACATTAGAAACTTTCCATAACAACAATATTGTTATCAAAGAAATCTCTAATGACAAAGTAAGCAAATACTCACTTAATAAAAAAGAGCATCAACACTTCCTAGAATGTAGAGAATGCCACTCTTCTACCCCTCTAGACTTCTGCCCTTATCATAATGCAAATAAAAAAATCAAAAATGAAACCAATTTTACAGTAGATGAACATAATTTAATAATATTCGGTCTATGCAAAGACTGTACTTTAAAAAACTCAAAGAAGAAATAATATTTCTTCTTTTTTTACTCTCTGCAAATCCAACTTTCTCAAAAATGAGTATTGATTTTTACACTATCCCGTGATAAAATAATACTTGGAAAAATAAAAGAAAAAAAGAAAGGTGTTTATGCGACCAGCATACTTAAAAGAACCAGTTCTAGATAATTTTGACTTTACACAATGTCCTAACGCAGATAGTATCACAACCGCAGAGAAACTAGCCACTGCTAAACTTTATCAAGAAGTAATCTACGAATTACACAAGATTGAGGCTTATCCTGGAGCTAAAGTCTCCGAAGAAAAAAGACAAGCTGTTATTGATACCGTATTGCCTATAATCGAGGCAACCCCAAATCTAAAATACATTATTGAACTAGACAAGAGAAGAAATTACTCT
The DNA here is from genome assembly GCA_045614835.1 of Clostridia bacterium. Lineage (GTDB taxonomy): Bacteria > Bacillota > Clostridia > Christensenellales > UBA1242 > UBA11490. The sequence goes on from JAZLDP010000002.1 coordinate 12,629, forward strand.
ACAAGTATTGCTAGAGAAAGTATAAGAGCCAATTGCGATAGCATAGTAGAAACTTTCCTAGATGACCCTTTGGCATCAACCATTACCGACCATTTAGGCAGAAACCTAGGAATGATTTGCGCCTACGAAGGACACGAAAATCTAGTACTACTTGCCCTAGATAACGAAACTGCTAGAAGACAACAATCTAATAACGGCCTTAATATCGGTATGATTTGTGCAAAGAATAAACTTGTATCTGCAACAATGAAAGCACTAGATGATGACATAGCATCTGCACAACAATCATTAGATAGAGAAACTATCGGTATGATTTGTGCTAGAATAATTGCAGGAGATAGAAATATGATTCCTGCTTTCGAAAAAGCAGCTTCTAACCCAAAGACAATTCTTATCAAAGATGGTCAAGGTAGAACACTTTTTGATATAGCAAAGACCTCTTCTTATGCAGGAGCAACCATTGTAGAAAAATTTAGCAAAGTACTACTTCAAGCACAACTTATGCAAGAAGAAATGTAAGAATTGTGATTATTAAGAATAAGCAAATTGCTTATTCTTTTTCTTTCAATACAACTTCATTATATAAAAAATTTATAATAAAAAAATTTTAAAAAACTTTGTCAAAAAGTCTTTCTTTTTTTCGAAAGTTAATATATAATAGCCTAATGATATTTTAAGGAGTAAAAAAATATGAATGTAGCTTTCCCTGTTTTATGTTTGATTGTATGTTTTGGTAGAATTGTTGATGTGGCTCTTGGCACTACAAGAACTGTATTCACTGTTAAAGGCAAACCACTAATTTCAGCAACTATTGGCTTTATTGAGGCTATGCTATGGTTCCTTATTGTTCGTGAAGCACTTAGTTACCAAGCAGAAGGCGTAGAAACTTATCTAATCGCTACCGCTTATGCTCTTGGATTCTGTCTAGGAACTTATTGCGGAGGACTAATCACCTCTAAATTCATTAAAACAAAAATCAATGTTCAAGTTATCTCTTCTAGCAAAAATGACGAACTTGTAAAATCTCTATCTGATGCAGGTTTTGGCGCAACTATTCTTGTCGCTAAAGGTTCTTCAAAACAAGAAGACAGATATATGCTTCTTATTGAAACAGATAACAAACAACTTAAGAATTTAAAAGCAATTATTACAGAAAAAGACCCAAAAGCATTTGTATCAATCTCTGATACTAAAGCTACTCAAAACGGTTACTTCGGTAGACACAATAGAGTATAATTCTATACAAAACAACTTACAATTACATCGAAAGCAAAAAGCGAAAGTATTACACTTTCGCCTTTTTGTTGTCTACATTATTTAATTATTTATCACTTACCATATTTCTTTTGAATGCAACAATCGAAAGCACAATACTTCCCACCATAAATACAGCAATAGGTATAAAACCCAAAAGAATTGTACTATCTAAAACATATACTCCACCTAGAGTTTTAGTAGCACCTGTTACTACCCTACCAAGACAAACTGATGGATAAAAAGGTAAAAACCTACAAAACACCTCTAATCCTCCCATAGTGTCTAGAGGCATCCAACAACCACCTAACATTCC
>JAZLDP010000003.1:0-4140 GCA_045614835.1 Clostridia bacterium
TCAAATTCTCCTTTAATTATATTCTTCTACGCTTTGGTGGGCGACAACCATTGTGAGGTATTGGTGATACATCTTTAATCATTGTAATATCAATACCAGCAGTTTGAAGCGCTCTAATAGCGGTTTCTCTACCATTACCTGGTCCTTTTACATAAACATCAACAGATTTAATGCCTTGCTCTCTAGCATTCTTACCTGCGATTTCAGCTGCTTGTTGTGCAGCATATGGTGTGCTCTTTCTTGAACCGCTAAGTCCTAGACTACCAGCACTGCTCCACGCTACAGCGTTACCAGCATTATCAGTAATAGTAATGATTGTATTATTAAAAGAAGCGTTTATGTAAGCAGCACCCTTGTCTAAATTCTTAGTTACTCTTTTCTTCTTTGTAACTTGTTTCTTTGTAACAGCCATTTACTTTCTCCTTAACAAATTTTATCTATTCTTTTCTTTCTTGGACTTAGAAACAGTTTTCTTAGGACCTTTTCTAGTTCTAGCATTTTGTTTAGTGTTTTGACCACGAACAGGAAGACCTTTTCTGTGACGAATTCCTCTGTAACAACCTATTTCTTGTAGTCTTTTGATATTTAAAGAAACTTCTCTTTGTAAGTCACCTTCAACAACACATTTCTTTTCGATGTAAGCTCTGATTTTACCTACTTCTTCTTCAGTTAAATCTTTTACACGAGTGTCTGGGTTAATTTTAGTTTCTTTTAAAATTTCATTAGCAGTATGTCTACCAATACCATAGATATAAGTTAAACCTATCTCTACTCTCTTCTCGTTTGGTAAATCAATTCCAGCAATACGAGCCATTTAATTTCCTCCATAAATTTTTTTGAATTAAATAGTTGGTTCGATTTCTCAAACCATCGAGCTTGTGCTCGATACAAATAGCGAACTATTTGTCTTCTATGCTATTCGCATAGGGATAGATACCTAGAATATTAAATTGCGGTATCCCTTTCAACTACCTATCCAACACACTTAGGTAATTGATATATATAATAAACGCTAGTAAGAATTTGCCGCGACTTACTTGCAATTATTTTCAAAGTTAGTATTCAAATATTGAAATTTAATTATCTATTGTACGAAATTTAACAGTACGATAATAACAAATTCCAACACTTAAATAATTATATCATACTTTCAAATAATTTTCAATACTCTAGACTTTAAATTAACCTTGTCTTTGTTTGTGTTTAGGATATTTTGAACAAATAACCATAACTGTGCCATTTCTCTTAATGATTTTGCAACTATCACACATTTTCTTAACTGATGGTCTTACTTTCATTACTTTACTCTCCTAATTATTTTTATTTTTTAATCTCCAAATAATACGACCTTTAGTCAAATCGTAGAGCGACATTTCTACTTTAACTTGGTCACCAACTAAAATTCTAATGTTGTTAAGATGCAACTTACCTGATAGATATGCAGTAATTACAAATCCGTTAGATAGTTGAACTTTGAAATTAGCATTACGCAAAACTTCAATAACAACACCTTCTGTTTCTACAACATCTGTTTTTGACACAAACAACAAGCCTCCTATTTTAATCTAGATTTACAGTAATTATTTAAAAAATTGTTCACTTGTGCATCTGATAGACTAGTCATATCTAGTCCAGCAACTTCACTTTTGCATAATAAATGTAGATGTTTTTTGTTTTTCTTCTTTGGGTTTTCTATGGTTCTTGATTTGCCATTAATAAGATAAGCATATTCTCCACTATCTCTAATAATGAGGAATATTTCGCCTCTCTCTCTTCCTGCAGTTGCACTAACAACTGCTCCAACACTAAGATAATTATACATTAATAATTCTCCAATTATAAAGTTAGTATTTCAATACCATCTTCGGTAATTAAAACTGTATTTTCATAATGTGCTGAAGGCATACCGTCTCTAGTCTTACAGGTCCAACCATCAGGCATAAAGACAACATTTCTTTCTCCCATATTGACCATTGGTTCTATAGCTATAACCGCATTAGCATTTAGTCTTGGACCACTTCCACTACGACCAAAGTTTGGAACTTGAGGGTCTTCGTGAAGGTCTTTACCAATACCGTGACCAACTAATTCACGAACTATAGTATAACCATTTTTCTCTACAAAAGTTTGAATTCTATGGGATATATCTCCCACAAATGCACCACTTTTTAAACCTTTTATACCTTCAAAGAAGCTTTGTTCTGTTACTTTAATTAATCTTTTAACTTTGGCATCAATCTTACCTACTGGGAATGTTCTCGCAGCATCACCGTGGAAACCCTTATACTTAGCTCCCACATCAACACTAATAATATCTCCATCTTTAAGTACGATATCTGCGCTTGGTATTCCATGAACTATTGTATCATTAACTGATGCACATATAGTCGCAGGAAATCCGCCATAGTTTTTGAAGGAAGGTACAGCTCCTTGAGACTTGATATAATCAAACGCAATTTTATCAAGTTCCTTAGTACTAATACCTGCCTTAATACTATGTTCTACAACTTTAAGTGTATCTCTAGTAATCCTACCTGCTTCACGCATAAGTTCGATTTCTTCTTGAGATTTAATCTTAATCATTGTTTACCCTGTCTAAAACTTCTTTAACTAAAGAATAAGTCATTTCAACTTCATCAGTAGCATCAATTTTGTTAAAGACACCCTTTTCTTTATAGAATTCAATAAGTTCTTGAGAAACTGCTTGTTTAGTAAGTCTGTTTTTGATAACTTCAGGTTTGTCATCATCTCTAACATAAACCTCACCACCACATTTCTCACACTTACCATCAACCATCCACTCTAAAGCAGTTGGTTGAGCACATTTGCTACACATTCTTCTAGAAGATAGTCTAGCAATAATTTTTTCTTCACTCAAATCAATCATAAGAGCAAGGTCAATATCAGTGATAGTCTCTAGAAATTTTGCTTGATTTAAATTTCTAGGATAACCGTCAAGGATAAAGCCTACTTTACAATCTTCTTGAGATAGTCTATCAGCAACTAACTTGTTAGTTAGTTCCTCTGGAACTAATTCTCCATTATCAATATAAGATTTGGCAATTTTACCAAGTTCTGTATTATTTTTAATATTGGTTCTAAAAATTTCACCTGTTGAAATATGTGGTAAGCCGAATCTGGTACTTATAAGTCCTGCTTGAGTACCTTTACCACTACCAACTGGTCCCATTAAAATTAATTTCATTTTATATTCCTTTTTCACTCTTATTTCAAGAAACCTTTGTAGTTCTTCATAAGCATTTGTGCTTCTAAAGATTTATCAAATTCAATAGCTACGCTAACTACGATTAATAGTCCAGTTGCACTGAATGCATTAACTAGTCCAGCACCGCCAATAAATTGACCTATATATTTGAATAACAAACTTGGAATGATTGCAATAACGGATAAGAATAATGCACCAAATAAAGTTATTCTATTAGATATTTTCTTTAAATAATCAGCAGTTTGTTTACCTGGTCTGATACCTTGAACGAAACCACCGTTTTGTTGGATATTCTTAGAAACATCTTCTGGATTAAATGTAACTTGAGCCCAGAAATATGCGAAGAATGTAATTAATAAACCTACAAGAATAATATATAGCCAACTACCAGTTCCTAACCATTTGCTATACCAAGTATAGAACTTACTCTCAGCTGGGTCAGTAAAGATACTGATGATTAGTTGAGGGAATGTAAGTAATGACATAGCGAAGATGATAGGCATAACACCAGTAGAATTTACTCTGATAGGAATATATGTGGATTGACCACCATACATTTTTCTACCTTTAATTTGTTTAGCGTATTGAACTGGGATTCTTCTTTCAGAACCATCAATCCATACGATAAAGCCAAATATTAATACTAAAGCTAGAAGGAATACTAGAATTCCTGTTAAGCTACTCTTCCAGTTGTCAGTAAATAAGTCTTGTACTGAACCTAACAAAGATGTTGCTGCAGTAGACAAGATACCAACGAAAATAAGAATTGATTGACCATTAGTAATGCCAACTTCTGTAATTTTTTCACCAATCCAATAAGTAAACATTGAACCTGCAATAAGAATAAGAGTAACTATAGTTCCAACAATCCAAGTAGGAAGTTCAAAACCATAACCTAAAGTGTATTCTTTAAG
>JAZLDP010000004.1:0-48139 GCA_045614835.1 Clostridia bacterium
CCCCCATATCATATCAAATCCCCCCTCCTTTATACCCCTAGTCACAGAAAGTCATTAACAAAAAAGAAGGTAAGGTATTAATTTCTGAAAAAAGGGGTCAAATTTCGCCTGTAATCAATTTTTTTCAAAAAACCGAGAACTAATTAGGGTAAGGGGGTTAAAACGATTGTGAGGGAAATTTGGGGTTCAAGAAAAAAGAAGGTAAATGTTGTGGTAATAAAAAAGACCCTTAACTAGAAAAAGTCAAGAGTCAATTTAATAGAAAAAAATTATGATAGGAGAACCAGAGCAGGGAAAGATAAGGATTAAGATATAGGGGTTTGCAGAGGTTCTCCCGAAAAAAAGAATGTCACGAATAGAGAAAATGGGGGTATTTATATTTACGGAGTGAGTTTAAAAATATAAAAAAATTTCTTTGGCTATTCGCAGTTATAATTATACTACAATAAAAAATACAATGTCAAGAGATTTTTTTTAGAAAAGAGATTCAAACAATTTTTGCTTATTACTTTTAGACATTGGTAAGCTTTGAATATAAGCTTTAGCCTCAGACTTTTTCATACCTTTACAGTCAAAATAAGTGAAGAAAAAGTCATCATAAGTTAAGGAAGAATTTCCTACTAAATTTGAAGCTTTTTCGAATAACTTAGTTGAGTGGAATTTAAGAGCAGTTTCCGCTCCAAAAGTAAGATATAGTCCGTAGTAGTAATCATCATCGATAGAGTCTTCGGATAATTGAAGTTGGTTAAGATTACTTCCTAAAGCATCTACATTTTCATAAGCAGTTTTATACATATTATTTATTAATAATTGTATTGTTTTTAATTGTTGGTCTTTTTCGTTTTTAGAAAGTGAAGTGTCCTCCTCGATTTTTCTTTGTTCATCGTATAACTCAGATATTTTAGATTTAACTTTATTCATATATTTCACTTGAAGAGTAGCAACAGCATCTCCATCAGATTTTAAATATTGAAGCTTAGTTAATTTTTTACTAAAATCTTGATAATATTTAGTTTTATAAACTGGGTCAACGGTTAAATTAGATGAAACAAATGTTAAAGCATTAGTTTTACCATCTGAATTTGTTGCGGGGATAAGAATATCTCCGATTACGCCTGAATATTGGTCAATAAGATAATCTATTTTTTTAGGAGAGTAATTAAATACCTTTCCCAAAGCTTTAGATATAGCTGAAGTAGATTCATCATATCTGTCTGATGGTCTAATATTATCATATTTTGATGATTCTATTTGACCTCCATACCAAGTGGTATTAGTTTTTACATCATTTATTGGTGATAATATAGTTCTAAAATCATTAACTGGTGATACAGCTTGAGAAACAGTTTCTCCATATCCTTCAAATGCTGTTTTATCGCCTTTTAACAAGTAATCAGCTGATTTAGTTAAAGCACTTGATAATACAGTTATAACTCTTCCCTTAGGTATTTTAACGAATTTATCTCCAATTTTAATCAAATAGTTATTATCTCTATAATAATCAGATAATCCTTGATATTCATCATCATCATAATAAACTATGTAATTAAATAACGAAGGAGTTAATCCTATTAATATAGCTCTAGCTAATAAAGATGCTAATTCTTTTAATGTTTTTCTAGAGAAAATAGTTCTGTATAATTTGACAAAACCTTGAACTTGGGCATTTAAGAAAGGCATTACAGTAGCATTTAAAGCTTTAGTAGCTTTTCCTGAACGACCAAAGTTAACAGTTATTTCTTGAGCATCATAAAAAGCTTCTTCATAAGATTTTCCATTTTCAAGAGATGAAATAAACTCAGCAATTCTTACAGATTGTTCAACAATCATATTAGCTCTAGCTATTTTATTTTTAACCTTTGATAATGCGTTTTTAGGATTTAATATATTAGGCTTTGATAAAGGTTTATTAACGATAATTCCGTTATTAAAATCAAAGAAACTTGAATATAAACCGCCCATAGAACAATATCTTTGCCAAATTTCTCCATTTTTTAATATTTCTTTAAAAGCTTTAGGCATATTTTTACTTAAAGATTTTATTCCGTTTTTAGAATACAATAACGCATCTTGAATATCTCTTGAAAAGTTTCGAATTATGAAAAATGGGTTAAATTCAGTAGTAAATGCTTTAAATAATTTATTAGCTTTATTAATTGGCTTTAATATTAAATTATTTGAATAATCATTAACGCTTGACAATGTGTTAAATCCTTCTAAAATTTCATTTGTTACTTCCATTGAAATTCGTTCTCCATTTTTATAGAAAGATACAACATTACCCTTTTCTCCTAAGTCTTCCTCAGTGTATTCATCAACAGTTTTTCTTATTTTAATTTGCTCTACGATTCTAACATCTTGATTTGAATCTTTATATTTAGAATTCATTTTTGCATCATAAATATCTTTAGCCATTTCATTTACTGCAATATTCTTATAAACACGCTTTAATTGGCTTGCAAATTGCTCGTGTAAAGGCTTTATTAATATATCACTACCTTTTGCTTTTTTAACTCCTGTAGAAACGTTTTTAGCACTACCAGCTACAGGTTTGCTTAATAATGTTGATTGGATTTCTCTTTCAGTAGGAACATAATGAGGATATATACTAGCCATTTCACGATATTGATTTACATCAATTAATCCTGCTTCTAATCTTAACCTGTTTAAAGCATCAGCAAATTGCCATACATCTTTAGCGTGTTCTTTAAATTCTGGATATTTTTTATCATATTCAGATATTATTTCTAAGCTATCTTTTGCAGTGACATCATTTCCAAATACAGGTTTCGGTTCTCTAAACACTTCTTTAAATTCATTAAATTGTTTTTCAGTCATAAAGCTTTTAAATTCTTCAATAGATAATGATTCTTGTTTAGAGTCGCTTATCTTTTTAATCATTTTTGCTTTTTTATAATCGGTTAAAAAGTTTAATTTTTGAATATCATTAGCTGTAACTTTTTTGAATAAATTCATTCTATCTACATTATGGTTATGTAGTAAGTAATCATAGTATTCAGTTCTTTTTTGTTCAGTATCCATCCAATTAAAAATTTCATCGTAAGATTTTGATAAAACTTTATCGCCTTTTAAATTTCTTATTCCGTTTTGTAAAGAATAATCAGCTCTATTTTTAAATCCTCTTAATAAATTAGCTTTAACTTCATAATTGTCTTTATTTTCAGTATATAACTTAATTATGTTATTAACTCCAGCCATAGTATCGATTAAAGCAATTTTTGCTTGCTCAGTTCCCTTTTTAAAAGCATTGATTTTATTTTGATTTATTTGAGTAGTTACCGTTTTTACTTTAGATAAAGTAGGACTTTTTACAGAATATCTTACATTTGATTTTTTGCTTTCAACAAACTTTAATAGCTTTTCTTCATTTTTTTTGTTTATTGGAATTAATTGCTCTTTAAAAACAGGAACGTTTAACGATGTTGTTTTTGTGTTGTTAAATATTTGACCTTTTAATGTATTTGGAATTGTTTTTTCTGGATTGTATTTATCATAAGTTTCATAATAAGGGTCAATTAAAATTTGGACTTGAGTGTATCCCTCTTTCATTAAAGCATACATTCTATGTCTTCCTTCGTGTCCTTTTATTTTGCCTGATTGCATATCAATAACTAAATAAATAGAATCTCCTAATCGCATTGGCTTTGTTTTTAATTCTTCTAAATCTAATTTTCTTGTTTCATTTTTAAATTTTTCTTTATAAGAAGTAGGAACTGTTAATTCTAAAAATTCTTGTGGAGAAATGTAATAAGAAAAATATGTAGCGTAATCTTCATTAAATTTTGTTGAACTTATATCTATAAATGATGACAATCTTTTTTCAGTAAAAGAAACTGTTTTTCCACTTTCTCTTAATTGTTTTAAATTATTATAACTGTTTTGATTTCTAGATAAAAATTCAGGACTTCTAAATCCTTTATCCTTATTTCTTTGATAAGAAGTTAAATTTTTATCTGATTTTTTCCTGTAATCTTCAATTATTTTTTCCTCTATTTTAGCATCATTAATATTATTATAATTTAATTTTTCTATTACAAAATTTTCAAACTCTCTAAAACTATTTTCGTAAACTTTATCATTATCAAATTTAACTAAATCTTTATAAGCTTGTTTAAAAGATTTTTCATCAATAATACTTTCTTTTAACATTTTTATTCCATATATTTCTTCATAATAATCAGTATTTTTATCTGAATCTTTTTTTATAGAGTATTTAGTTTTAAAAAAACTCATTTGATATTCTTTAGCTTCATCGTAACTATCTTTATCAAAAAATTTTGTTTCGACTTTTTTGTTTGTATTTACCATAAAAGCTACTTTAGGCATATTATGATTTTTAGCAATGTTATCGTGGTCATACTCCATATTATAATCCATTAATGAAGCTGTTTTAAAATCAAAAATTAAATTATACATTTTTTGCAAATCTTGATTTACAGAAGCATAACAATCTAATGTTTTGGCTTTTTCTTTAACTATTTGTGATATATTTGATAAAAATCCTCTTTTTCTACCACAATTAAAAACGCTTATTAAATCTCCATCATTAGTAATAGCAAAACCACTTAATCCATCATCGCTTAAATAACAAATTGAATCTTTATAATCATCGTGTAAATCTACTAATTCTCCATTTTCAGTATAATTTCTTGCTATTTCAAAAATATCGTGAAATAAATCTCCATCAATATTTTCATATAAATTAAAATCTTTTAAATGTAATATCCTATTAGAGCTGGAGTTATAGCCTCTACTGTCCAACCTTCTTTTAAAAATTTCGGAAAGTCTTCGTTGTAATCTTTCATTATTCTTTGCGTAGATTCTTTGCTCACTACTTTTAGCAAATTCTTCTCTACTTTCTTCTTGAAGTCTTCTAAATTCATTTTCTTCTCCTTTTAAACTTAATTTTTCTTTTTTGTTATTATCAGATTTAGCACTTTCGCTTTCTTTTAATAAACTTGTGAATATATTAAAACTTTCATTTATTGCTTTTTTGTATTCTTTTAATAACTTTTTATTACCTTTAAATTTGTCTAAATTCTCTTTTCTTTCTTTGAAAAAATCAACTAGCTTTTCTAAAGTATTTCTATTGTCTCCAACTAATTTTCTAGCTAAAGATTTATCTGAAAGCATATCTCCAAAAACATCAGCAAACATTTCTTGTTTAATATATTCATCTTGCTTTTCAACAGACATTTTCTTAAATGCATCTAATCCTTTTTCATTTGAGTTTAAATATAAATTCTTTTTAGCATCAAACTCTTTTTTAAACTCTTCATTATTATTTTGGCTTTCAAAATAATTAGCAAAAACAAGTTCATATAATTTTTTTCCTTCAGCTGTATGAGTTAATTCGTGACCCGTTGTTTTAGCATATGCTTGCTTCCATAATTCTTCATTATTTAATGAATTACTTAAAGTTATAACATTACCTTTTACATATCCATTAACTGATTTTCTATTTGTGAAATTTAAACCAAAATTAGATGAGGTAATTTTATTTAAATTTCTAATCATTTCGCTAGCATAATCTTGCTTAGCCTTTGTTTCAGCATCAGCATTTAAATAACTTTTTTTGAATGAGCCATCTTTGTTATATTTGTAATTTTGAGCAGTTCTATTAATATATTTTTTACGCTCTTCAACATCCATTGCTTTAACTTTTTCACTAATACTAGACTCTAAATTGCTTAATCTACTAGATATTTTTTCTTTTTTTGATTCTTTAAGATTTTTATCTCTTATTTCGCTTTGTAATCTAGAAACTTCGGAAAGTTCATTTTGTTCTAAAATTTCATTTATAGTTGTTCCTTTTTTAGATAATTCTTTTTCTATTTCAGAAGAAAATTCAGTTGTTTTAGAGTTTATTTCATTTGCTAATTCATTAGCTTGTTCTAAATTGCCTTCTTCAACTTGTTTAATCATTTCATCTTGTAATTCAACTACATTTGAAGCTACTCGGCTTCCTTTAGATGTTAAAGCTACATTACCACCCATAATTACAGCACTACATAAAGCACCATTTAAACCAGCTTGTAAAACATTACCAACAAATTCATCGCTTTTATATTCTTCTAATGCATCATCTTTATAAATAGATTTCATTAAAGGTTGTAATGATTCACTAACCATTTCTTCTACGCCTTCACCAGCCATATTTACTAATACTTTTGTAGCTGTACTTTTAGCCATTTTCATACTTAAATTAGGCATTAATTTAGTAATTTGTCCTTTTCCAAGACCACCTAATCCACCACTTAACATTTCAATAGCTGTTTCAACAGCTCCGTTAATAGTTCCGTATAATATTGCCTCATCTTTTGTTGCACCTTCTTGTAAAGCTTGTTCAGCACCACTTCCTCCAGCACTTAAACCAAAAGCAACAGTTCCAGCAGTTCCTCCAGTAGCAACATTCAATGCTATCGATGGTAGCATTTGACCAACGTTTACTAAAACATCGCTAACAATAGAATCTTCTGAATAAAAAGAATCTTTATGAGCAGATGTTTTAACATCTCCTAATAATTCTTTTGTCCAATCTTTTTCAACAAAATCTGTAATTGTATCTCCTTTGTCTAATTTAGAAATTAATATACCACCAGCATCAATTATACCTTCAACTCCTTTTGAAGCACCGTATAACACATCAGCTCCAGCTGAAGCAACAGTTTTTATTATTTTTGTGAATACATCAGCATCTTCATCAATAATTTGACCTTCTTCATTTGTTATATCTGGTAAAATGTTTTCGTATTGCTGTTTTTGATTATATGTAGAAATGGGGTTAGCTTGATTACTAACCCCTTTATTATCTAAAATAGTAGGTTCTTGTCTTTTAGATTGATATTTTTCTAACAAAGAATTGTCTTTTTTATATTTTTCTAAAATACTAGCCATAAATTCCTCCTATTTTTTCAACGTTTTCTCTTCAGAAAATCCGTATAAAATATTATATTTTCCTCCCTTTGTTGTGTATCCCTGAGGAATATAAACATTGCTTAACACATTTCCAGCTTTTGCTTTATCTTTATCGACTTTATACAATTTATTATTATATACATAATAAATATTATCGTATTTTTTATCTTTTTTACCGTAATTTAATTGAACAAATGAACCATTTGAAATTTTACCTGATTTCAAATCATTTAAGATTTTTTCAACATATTCTGTTTGTTCTTTTCCTTGTTTAACATTTAACTTTGTTGATAAATCAGTAGCAGATGTGTAAGCATCAATAGAAATAGGATTCTTATCATTTGAATAAGCATTTATTTCTCCAGTTACAGCTATGTCATTTATTTCATTTTCTAATGTATTATATGTTGATTCATTTAAAACATTCTTATAACCCTTTAATATAGTTTCTAATTGTTCTCTACTGTTTTGACCAATTTCCATTGCTTCATTAATCTTATTAGCAACTTCAGCTTCATATAATTCTTGCTCTTTATAATATAAAGCATTATTTAATTCTGTATTTTCTACATTTCCATACATTTTCTTAATTCTATCTAAATCTTGGAAATTAGATACATTATTTAACGCAGAAATATAATTTGATACTGTTTCTTTTTCTTGTTCTTTCATTTGAGCTTGGAAATTAGTATCTAATTCTTGTTGAGCTTGTAATCTTTCTGATTCTATATCGGTCATACCTTTAGAATATGCAGAACTTAAATTAGCTATATTTTGCCCATATTGACTAGCTATAGCATTAGCAGAAGTTTCGCTAGTTCCAACTTGCGATAAACCTTGAGATGCTAGTTGAGTTCCTAAATATTTTTGGGCATATTGTTTGTTTAAACTTTGTTGCTCTAAAGCTTTTTGATAATCAGATGTCAACTGATTTGCTTTATTCATTGATGATTGATATAAATTTACAGTTGATTGATTGTATGCATCTTGTGGATTATATGCGTTTTTTGTATTTTGTAATTGAACAACACCAGATTGAATAGATGCTATTTGTTGATTATAATAATCAGCTACTTGTTTAGCATTGCTAGCACCTGTTCCTCCGTTTCTGTATTGGTCAACAATCTCTTTAGGACTGTAATTCATTTTTTGTTTCCTCCTTTTTTAATTGAGAATTTTCTAATATTTTTTTGCTTTCATAATATGGAATTTTATTTACAAATTTATCTATAATTACCAAAACCCTTTTAATTTTTTCTCTTATCGTTTTTGTTACAAATTCATAAGCATTTAAATATTCAATAAATCCTAAAGCTAAATAAATAGCAACTTGTAAACCTGCCCATATCATTCCGCTTTTAGAAATTGCTCCCTCTTTTAAAATATAATATCCAAATATAAATCCTACTAACAGTCCAAGTAAAATATTTTCTACTGATGCTTTCTTTTGAAACTTTTTAGTAGAAGCTTTTAATAAACTTTCTTCATCACTTGAACTATCGTATGCGTTAGTAATAAGTTTAGATGTATATTGAAATACTTTCATTTTTCTAGCTTTTTTACATATTTTATATTTTTCCATTTCTCTTTTATTAAGTTCTTTATCGTTCTTAATTTTTTTTGGCTTTACACAATATTTTTCAGATTTAAATTCATCATAAGAAATAGCATTTTTTACTAAGTATATTTTTTGTTTGTTTTTTAATCTTTCATCGTTTTCATCTTTGCAAAACAAATCAATATACTCTATTTTTTTAGATATTTTTTCTATTGATGAACCATAATTATTACAAGTATTAATAAATGCTGGGTTTTCAAAACCATTATTTATTCCTTTTTTTCTGAAAATCGTTTTAATAGTAATACTTACAGTAAATGCTATTGCACCATCAGCAAATATTTCAGCTATAGTTTTACCACTTTCGTGGACTTCTAGCATACCTTTAAATATATAAACTGCACAAACCAAAAATAAAGCAAAATTCATAATATTCGCTTTAATAAAATTGGTAAACTTTTCTGTTTTTGTTAATTCATAATTATCTCTCATTTTTTATTATCCTCTTCCGTTTATGTTTATAGCTTCAACTATTTTGTCTGTCATAGAAGCCATAGAATTAGTTTGAGGTAAAGCATTAATTTCGTTTTTATATTTTTCTGTCCATATTCCAATAAATTTAGCCATACACATACCAGCTACAGCACACCAGCTTATTATATATAAATCTTCCATTACTGTTCTTAATAATGTTACTATGATAGCAAATATTATAAATCCACCTAAACCTTTTAATATTCCACTTTGTTTGGTAAATATTAAAACCATAAATATCATTGCAATAATGAAACCAAACATATTACTTATACAAGTGGTTCTTTCTCCAAATAGTTTATCCCAGTTAATAACCATATAAATTATTATTGGAACTATTCCTAAAAACCCTTGTAAAAAGCTAAATAAATAAAACTTAATTCTTGGATTTTTTGTCATAATTTTCAAACTTCTCCTTTAATACTGCAGTTAATCCGTTTTTTACTAAATTAGCATCGTTTAATAATGCAGTTTTTAATATATCCATCATTAATTTTTGCTTTTCTTCAAGGCTTATAACTTTATCATTAACAGTTTGATTTAAAACTTCAACTACTTTTGTTACTTGATTTTTAAGATTTCTAATTTCTTCTTGTGAAGCTCCAGATTGTTTTAAGTTTTCTTCGTATTGTTTTTCCATTGTATTTAAAAATTGAATTACGAAATTTAATATTTCTTGTGATTTATCTGCTTGTTCTTTTGTTAATGTGCCTTGTTCTTCACCTTTAGTAATTAAATCTTTTACTTTATTGATGGCTCTTCTTACATAAAAAAACAATACAGCTAAAGCTATTACAGTTCCACCTAAACTAGATAATAATGTATCCCAATTTGCTTCTAAAAATCCTTTTTTAGATTCATCTCCTAAAATTTCTAAAATTGCATCTTTAATTTGCTCTTCAGTAAAAGATAAATTGTTATCTGGTTCTTCATTTTCATCAACGATTATTTCCTCCTCTTCGTTAACGATTATTTCCTCTTCTTGATTTTCTACAGTTTCATCTGCATTTACTACTAATGGACAAAATGCAAACGAAATAATTAAAGCTAACACTAAAACTAATTTTTTCATTGTCTTCCTCTCCTTATATTTAAGTATTTTATACCTCTATTTTATAACAATATTTATCTATTTTCAATAATTATTTAAAAAAGCACTAGAAAATATTTCCTAGTGCCAAGCTAAAAAATTAAACAATCCAAAAATCTGTTATTATTTCGTTGCTACAATCCCATATATCTTCTATTGTTCCAAAGATAGAAACAGATAAATGTCCATCCATACGAAGTAATAATATATTATTAGGAAAGTCTTCAGCAACTTCTTTAGCTGTTCTTCCATTACCAATATAATGAGGTAAACAAAAATCATAATCTAAAAGCTTTTCGTAGCATCTTACTGATAAATCATCGCATTTAAATATCTCTCCGTTAATATGCAAATGTTTCATAACATCATAGTATGTTATTCCCATTGCATTAGATATTGCTCTTATTACGCAATCTGGAATGTGATAACCGTTTGGATTAGCGTTATAATACCTATAAGGCATAATTAATCTTTTTTACCACCTTTTACAACTTCGCAATAATATGCTAATAACTTATCAGTTCCTTTATATTCAGAATCTTTATCCTCTAACCATTGTTTTGCTAATATCATATACGCTTGAGGAGAGCTTAAAAAATCAGCTTTAAAATCGCTCATAAGCATTAAGTATGTATAATAAAAGAGTTCTTCATCATAATCATTAAAGCTAACTCCCATTTGTTTTGCTTGTTTAATAACTTCTTCTTCTGGCATATTAAATAAAGCTTTTTGTTTTAATTTATGACTCCATTCCTTTAATTTATGCATATATTCTTTTTCTTTTTCTTTTAAATTACCGTTTGAGTAATCTCTTATAGCATTAGAATATCCATCGTTATAACCATCATTATAATCAAATGGTTTCATCATATTTGAAGAATTAGGCATATATCTTGGATATTGTCCATATTGTTGACCCATACCAAAGTTGTGGCTATCCATTGATTGGTAATCGTTTCGGCTATCGTATCCACTATCATATTTTGCATAATCATTTCCGTAATCGCCCATATCTCTCCCTCTTCCTCTTCGGTTGTCATTAGAATCTACATAACCACCTTTAGAACCGTAAGGGTTTCTGTAATCATTTTGAGAAGACTCAGTTAATTTCTTTTGTAAGTATTTATTCATAAACTAAACCCCCTTAAAAACATTTAATATTACATTTGTAACAGTAGAAGCCACACCTACATTAGCAATGCTTAATGTTTCAGCTACATTTGTAACACTATTTAAAACTAAATCTTTATCGGCTAATACATAATAATCTAATGTTACTGTATGGAATTCTGTTGTAGCAGTTGCAACAGATTCAGTTACAGTTGCACCAGCAATACCTACACCGTTTTCGAATAATTGAAATGTAACATCCCCAGTGGCTGGAGCAGTAAATGTAATAGTAGCTGTCACCTTATAAATGCCAGATTGTTGAATAATTAAGTCTGTGTTATTGCTTTCAAAAGCTCTTAATCCACAAGAACCTTTCTTATCAAATCTACGGTAAACACTACCAAAATTAATAAAATCGCCTACAGCTAAAGCTTGGCTTGTTGTGTTTTTTAAACCAATTAAATACATATAATGTTTCTCCTTCTTGAAAAAATTGATTTTAAAAAAAAGGGCAATGGAGATTATTTCTCTCAATGCCCTAAGGATATTTTAATCTCCTATGTTAATGATAGTTAATCACTTATTAATTAAAGAATTGATACACCGTTATTAGTGTAGCAACAATTTGGGTTAGGTACGATATAAGCAGGTTTTGGACAAGCAGGTGCTAAAGCATTAATGATATATGCAGATTGAGCATCATTAGAAATTCTTCCCTTTAATGCAACATTCTCAGCTCTTAAAGCTTCAATCTTATCGCTTGTGTAAATGTCAACTAAACGTTGATTTCCAGCATTAATAGCAGTTATGATATCACAAGTTTGCTTTTCATTGGCATATCTTACATCAGAAATTGCACTCTTTAATTCACAGCAACAATTAGCTAAGTTATAACCAGCTTGAGCAAACCCTCTTTCTGTAGCATTAGCACTTTGTAAAATAGCTGTGTTTAATCCGCTAAATCCTTGATTGATGAAATTTTGCATTGTAGCTTGACCTAAAATGATTGAATTTAAATCACTCATAATTTCTGATGTGCTAAAGCCACTAGCTAAATCTTGAGTTGTAGCATATCCGCCTCTTTGACCGTTTCCACCGAATCCCCAGCCACCATTACCAAACAATGAAGCAACGATTAGAAGACCAATTAAGCCTCCCCATTCGCCTCCCCACATTCCGTTGTTGTTGTATCCGTTAGTATCTCTACCAACAGCATAACCTTCAGCAAATGAATTTGTTTGCATAGATAAAATCTCCTTTCATTAGATAAAATTTATTTATATTAAAAACACTTTTATTTAAACTTCGCTAATTGCTATCTAGAATTAATTAGCTCTTATTTAAAACTAAAGTATTGTTAATATCTCTGATTAGCAACGTTAATCATTTGGTCAAAAACATTGCTTACTCTATCTATTGGAATATTATTTTGTCTTGCGTATTGAATAACAAAATCTTTGGGACTTAAACCACTTGTCATCATTTGATTGTAAGT
Source organism: Clostridia bacterium (assembly GCA_045614835.1). GTDB lineage: Bacteria > Bacillota > Clostridia > Christensenellales > UBA1242 > UBA11490. Next base: position 12,727 of record JAZLDP010000004.1, read on the forward strand.
TACTTGTAAATTAGGATTTTGTTGTAAAATATAATTTATAGCATTTTGTGGAGTAGCATAACTATTTATTATGCCTCTTAATTGATTCATAACTTTTCCATTCATAATTAATTAACTCCTTCAAAATTGCCCGAATTTTGCCCTGTAATCGTTTTTTCGATTTTTTCGGTTAAATTGTTAAGCCTTGAACTAAAGCTGTTTACAAACGAATTTAATTCTTCTTTAGTAGCATACATTTCTTCCTTAATATGTCCTTGTTCATCATACTCAACAGCTTTAATTTTAAATGTTTTCAAACTAGGCTTGCCTAAATTATCAGCACTCTTTACATAAAGCGTGTTACTATCATCATCAATTAAATAGTAAGTTTGATTAGGATTTACTATGAAAGCTTTTGCTCCTTCAATTCCGTTTACAAAAGTTAATGGTAAATACTTTTGTGTTGGTTGTTGAACTGGTTGTTGGTATATCGGTTGTTGATAACTTCCGTAACCTCCTCCATAAGGATTTTGATAATTTTGATAACTGTAATTCATAATCTTAAATTGCCTCCTTAAAAAGATTATTTTTCAAATTCGATGATATATTCAATAAGGCTTTTTAAATCGCCTTGTATATCCTTTTTATTAAGCATATCATTGTAAATCTTCTTAGCATTATCTTCACTGATGTTATATTTTAAAAATAAATATTCAATAATTACTTGTTCCATATCGAGATTATATGACATAACTTTTACTACAGTTATACTCAAATTTATGACAATAAAAAAAATGAACCGTTATTTAAACGGCTCATCTTTTAATACTTGTTTAATTTTTTGTTTACTTCGATAAATAGATTGATTTGCTGTTTGATAATCGATATATTCAATATCAGCTATCTCTTGTAAAGTTTTACGCTCAATATATTTTAAAACCATTCTATTAGTGGCTTGCTCAGTTAAGCCAGCTATATCACATAGTTTTATTAAATCTTCTTTAAGCATACCTTTTCTTAGTGTGATTCCATCATAATTAGTATAGTTCATATAACAATACATTACATACATCATATAAGCAACTAAGCAACCTATAAGAATATTACATAATACTGAAATGTATAAAGGTAACGATAATCTTGTAGCAGTAACAAAAATTAAAACAGCTAATGTGGTACATACTAACACGCTATCTGAATGATAACTTTTACCGTAAACCTGTCTCATAAATACAAACGAAATAAAAATCAGCAAATACTCTAAAATAACATTATTTACAAAATAGCATATCGTACCTACTAAGAATAACTGAGTTATAGATAGCATTACAATAAATATTTTGTAACCAAGTTCAACCTCTACTTTTTGAACATTTTCTTGATTTTGTTGTACATTTTCTTTAAAGCTGTTTCGCTTGGAAAGAAAAACCAACTTGGTCTTCCATCGTTCATACAATGACACTCCTTTCTTTAATTCTCTTAACAATGTTAATGTTAATAATATGTAATAATCTATTTGTAAAATAGATTCTACTCTAAAATCTACGTTTCTAATATCAGTGTTTATATTTTTATAAAACATAGTTAATAACTGATATATAGAAACAATAATAGATACTACCACACAATCAAACAAAATTTCTTTTAAAGTTAATTTTGAAAAGCATCGTATAATGATTACATAAATTGAAAAATCAACAATTAAGAAATAAGGTGATTTTAAATTAAAAGTTATTAAATAATCAAATATATTTAATAATATTATTACCAATAACTCTTTTAGTTTAACAAATCTTTTTAATATAATCAATGACATAAATATGCCATTTAAAATAAATAAAGATAAATTAATAACTACACGAAATGTATAATTTAAACTTACCACTTTATCGGGTATTTCAAACTCTTTAAAACCTAGAAACTTTAATAAAGAACAAAGTATAACGGTGAACCAAAAGAGCTGAATAAGTCTGTCGTAAACAAACTCTTTATTGATTTTCTTTATATTCACTTGCTTCTTCCTCTACTTCTTTATAATATTTAGGCAAATCAACTCTAGGAGTATTATTGTAACTGTAATCAATTCCTAAATATATTTTATTTCCCATTTCAAAACCATCGTGAATTCTAACAAACTTTTTGCCTGTGTATAAGTTTTCTTTATTTAAGCATATATCAAAAGCTTCTTCATTTACAACACCAGCTATTATTACATTATTTTTAACGATAATTTCACATTTAAGCCCATCATCAATTTCAATAAACATTTCAGGCGTTTCATTATCTTTTAACGTATAACAAACACCTAATTTTTCTGCATCGGTAATGCGTTGAAGCTGATACCCTGTATTACAAGGCATCAACTCCAATGCTTTTTCATTAGTCAAACCTGCATATAAAGTTTTATTAATTATAATCATAATTTTCCTTTCTTTATTTTATTCTATACGAACTTTAAATTGTAGTGAGTCGTTTCCACTATTAGAACCAGCATCTTTTATAAATTTGATGTAAATAAAGCGTTCTCCAGCTGGTATTACTCCATAATCTACTGTTTGAACATTTGTACTTGATAGCCATTTAAATGACTTAAATATATTACTACTATCTTCACTACTACTAGAAGTTAATGTTGTATCTACATTTGATAAAATACCATAGTCATAAGAACTTTCTCCTGAACTAATACAATCTAAATATAGGTTTTGAACTCCATTTGCGGTAAACGATAATTTACATAATGAGAATGAGTTATTTACTCCTTGATTTGTAGATTCGTAATAACCACTATCGTTTAAAGTAAACCCATATGTTACTCCATCTATTGCCTCTACTGAATAAGTGTATTCAGGTATTGTAACAAGAACTGCTACACTAAACGTTTGTGTAAAAGTTTCTTCTCCGCCAGTCATATTAATAGTGATATTTGTTGTTCCTGCCCCTACCGCTGTAATAGTTACAACATCTCCACTAATTGAAGCTTCACAAATGCTTGTATCATCTGAAACCACTGTAAACGTTGGATTATCTCCAAAATAAGTTAACGTTATGTTTTTGGTATTTATCATATTTAATACTAATGTTTGATTACTTATTTCTAACAATCCATAATCATCAGTTGTAATAATGTCGGCATAAGTTGACCAGTTTGTTGCTGAACGATATTTTTTCCACGCTTCAATTGTTGGCACTTTGATTTCTTTTAAGTAGATATTAACTCCAAATGTTTTGCTTGCAATAGTTGGTGGCGTTTCACTTTCCATTATAATAGTAGCTTCGTAGCCACCAGATTTACCTATTCCAAGTGCAAAGTTTCCTATGTTTTTTACACTTTCTGGAATTGTTATGCTTGTTAACTGAACACAATCATCAAATGCATAATCACGTATTTCTATCAAAGAAGACGAAAGATTAATTTCAGTTAATACACTGCAACCCTCAAATGCTTGTTTTTCTATTCGCCAAATACTATTTGGCATTTCTACACTTGTTAATTGCTTACAATTTGAAAATGTATCTTTTTCAATTCTTTCAAAACCATTAGGAATTTTAAAGTTTATTATAGAACTGTTAGCATATTGATTTTCTGCAATTGCGTTGTATATTCCTTCTTGATAATCAACGCTTTCTAAATAAGGAAAAGCAAGTAAGTTTTCAGCCATTAGCATTCCAACAGCTCTAGCATAACTATTGCTTAATTCTGTATATTCCTTTAGTAAAACTTTAACTGTGTATTTTCCAGTAGAGCTATAAGGAGTTGATTTAACGAGTTTTATATAAGAAGATGTGTAAGCAGTAGAAAAAGTTTCAACATTTCCATCACCCCAATTAACTTCAAAAGAACCTATAATTCCTTTTGTTGTAATAGCTGGTTGTAAATAAGTCGGGTCAGTTAAATCAAATGCAAATATTGTTGGTTTGTTGCTAGAAAATATTGCTGTTAAAACAATATTACTATTAATATTAGTTAATGGTTTATCCCAACCGTTAAATGTATAAGTATATTCATCTCCTAAATCTTTAACAGGTGTAGAACCATTATATACAGCAGTTCCGCCATTATCTACATAGCTTGTTTGTAATACTGTTCCATCCCAATTTTGGAATATAACTTCCCAAAAATTAGTAATTGCAAATACTGGTGCAAAAGTTGTATCTTCATAAATTGGCGTGTTTATACTTGGACTCCAATTAGAAAACCCATATTTTTCTTGTAAAACATAATCTGTTGGTTTAGTTGGTGTATTTCCTACATAAGTAGCAACTTCTCCCTTTTTAACAGTTGTTTGATATAAAATATTTCCTTCATAATCAACGAATGTTGCAGTATATGTAATACTAATTTCATCAGCTGTAATTACTAAACCAGCTCCAAAATAACTAATCCATTTATTATAATCACCTTCAGAAATTACTCCTTCAATATGAATTTTACCAGTTAAAACTGCTTTTTCATAATTACTACCATCAACACTTAATCCTAGTTTAGACATTAACGTATTTAAAACGAATTGTTGAGAATTTGCAAATGTCCAATCAACGTTAGTAATTCTTACTCTTTCTACATAATCTATACTATTTATTAAAAATCTTCTACTTATTGAATTATCAATATTTTCTAATCTTAATGTAGTTAAGTTCGTATAATTATCAACTGTAAGCTCTGTTAAACTTGGTTGATTTGTAACAATTAAACTTGATACATTTGGTAATCTCATATTAGTTAAGTTACCACCACTTGCTAATGTAACACCCCTAATTCCACTTCCGCTTGCATATATTTTCTTAATATTTAAGCATTTGCTTAAATCTAAAGTAGTTTTTAAATTAGGACAGTTACTAACATCAATTTCTTCTAATAAAGAGTTGTTACCAATTTGTAAATCTGTTAAGTTAGTATTTGAATAACCACTGATTTGACTACCAATAATCAACTTATTTAATTTCGTTGCTTTACTAAAGTCCATTGTTCTTGCATATTTATTACTTAAATCACCTATATCAAGTATATTACTTGCACCATAAATAATTGTTTCAGTATTATTGAACGTTAATCCTTCAGGGCTTTCAATTAAAGTAGTTTCGTTTGCTTTACTTCTTTCTTTAACTACGCTAGAACCAAATTTTACAGTAGAATACATATCAATATAAGGCTTAATATTAAAGTTTCCGCTTGGTTCTACACCTTCGTATAATTCTGGTGTATATAATCTCATTGTTATAAAGTCATTTTCATAATCACTAGCTTCATATTTACTATCTAAATATTTAAATCTATTATTTAACCACCATTGCAAATGATTTAATCTATTACCTTGTGCTACATAAAGATATGTTGAATCGTTTTGCTCAATTAAAGGCTTAATGTATTTAAAATCAGCATCTGTATTATACATATTAGCACTTATTTTATCAATTTGTTCTTCTTGTAAAACACTTAACATACTATCATAAGTAATTTGCTTTCTTAACTCTTTATAATAATCTTTAATATCATCAGCAAATGCTTCACCAAAATTATTCCATAATAAAGAATTATTACCATTATAAACAGCTACATTTTCTACTTCATCTGTTTGCTCTAAACCATATTCAAATTGTAATCCACCTTCGTTGTTTAAACCATAAGTAGTATCAATATCATACCATCTAGGATACCAAATAACTCCATCAACAGTGTCTAAAAACATATTCTTAGCTCTACTATCTACTGCTAACATAATATCCATCATTACATAATAGAATAAGCAGAAGTCTTTATTAAAATATTGCTCAAATTCATTCTTAAACTTTTCAATATCATCTTTAGTAGAATAAACCCAACTAACTACTCTTTCTAAATTAGTGTAATTAGTATATTTATCAGGGTATCTTGCTTCAAAGTCATCACTTACTGCACCTGTAAAATCATCAGTTAAAAAATTACATCTATCGCTTGTATTGTTCTTAAACTCCCAGCTTTCACTTGTTTGAGTATTTAATCCTATAGTAGCATTATTTCCTTTATCGTTATTAAAGTTATAAACACCATAATATTCTAATTCACTACTTTCATCTTTTCTAACAAACATTAAAATAGGGAAACCATTAATAGAATTTCTAACTCCATTATCATCTGTTTGTGTAGGGAATTTAGGACTATATTCATTTACTATTTTAGCATTACCTGTATTATGGCTGTGAGATGATTCCATATAATCAGCTTTGAATGTATAAACATTTTCAGCTATTCCACCTTCATAAAATACAAAAACAACAGGGAATTTTCCTTTATAGTTTTTTCTAGGGAAATATTGTGATGATGTTCCTTGTATATCCCATACTACATCAAAATATTCAAAATCATAAGAACTGTTTCTAGGATTTGAATATTTTACAGATACATTAGTTTTATCTCCTTTGACAGATGGCATTCTACCAGTAACAATCATTGTAGGTATTAAGTTTTTAACTTTTTCAAAACTTACTTGACCATAATCATTTAGTATATCATTTTTAGTATATTCAGTTAATAATTCAGCAAAACTTAAATCAGATAAATAATTATTTAAATTTTCTTTATCAGTTAAAGCACTATTATATATTCTTATTGAATAAATATCTATTCCAGCATTTTCAGAACCAATAACAATATTTACTGGAGTAGTTTGTGTAAAGTTGTCATTTGCTGGATATAAAGTTGTACCACTTAATATACCATTAATAAATGTTTTAATTAATCTTTGTTCACTAGATGTTTGAACTACAAAAGCAACCTTTAATTTCTCATCTTCTTTAAACTTAGTAACAATTTCACTTTGTTCTGATTTTAAAACACATTTATTTGCATAAATCTTAATACCTTTATTTCCACTCCAACAAGTCAACACTTCAGCATTAATATTAACTAAATCTTTTGTTGCAAATTCAACTTCTATTGTTTTTCCATAACTTAAAAAGTCGGTAGCAAAGATTTGATAAGGTATTTCAACTTTAGCTTTACCATTTAATCTTAAAACGTTATATCCATTGTTATCTAATAACCAACCATTAGTATTCCAGTTAAAATTAGTTAATGTTGCTTTAATATCTTTATAAGACCAATTTTCTTTATTAGAATCAGAATTTGTTCTATTTTTAGCATTTAAATATAAATGTAAATTGTTAGTAACTGCTTCAACATTAATTTGTGCTTCATTAACTAAAACATCAAATTCTAATGACTTTTCGTTATCTAATCCTTCGTTAGCAACAATTTTAAACGTTACGTTGCCTTTAGGATAGTTAGTAGTGTTCCAATATTGTCTAGTTCTATCAATTATTAATTCATTAACTTTATCATCATTAATATATAATTTAACATCACTTGTTTCTGATAATGGATTATATACTAAATAATCAATACTAATTAATTCACCTTGAGTAACTTCTTCAACACCAAATTTAGAACTTATTAATATTTCATCGTTATCAGCTTCATAAACTATTATGTTGTAATTAAGCTCATTTGATTTTATTGTGTTTTCATCAACAACAGCACTCATAGTAACTTTTAATTTATGAACGCCGTGTTTTAAATCCTTAATTATTTGTTGTTGGCTAGTTCCTGTTTCTAGAATTTTTTGAGTTGCATATTCTTCATCATCTACATAAAAAGTAACTAATTTTTCAACAGCACCGTAAGGTATAAATCTAAAATCTATATCACCAGTATATGCTCTATTATCGTTAAATGTGCTTGTTAATCTTAAAGAAATAGCATCTATTTGATAAATAAGACTTCCTGTAGAACCAACTAAATCTGTTAAAACAATTCTTATAGTGTTAACTCCTTGCCTCAAATAATCAGTAATATCTATTTCATTATCTCCTTCTGTTATATTAACTGATTTTTTTAACGTTTCGTTTGCATAAACTTGTAATGTTCCTTCATTTGAAACGCTAAAATTAACGTTATATTTTAAAACTACTTTTGTATTTAATGCTACTGTTTGTTGTAATGGAGAAATTGTTTTTAAATAAACAATACCTGAACCTCCACCACCACCTCCAGTGCCACCTCCACCACCTGAAGCAATTAACCAAGAATTTAATTCAAAATCAAAAGTATAATCGTATCCAGCAGTGAATCTTTTGAATAATTTGTTAGTAGTATCTACAATAACTAATTCAGCACCAAATTCAGTAGTTGTAATAGAATATTTTCCATCACCTAAATCTGTGTAAATATTAATTAAGTTTTTAGGGTCTAATATTTCTGGTATATATTTTATTCCTAAACTGTTAAAATAATAATCTTTTAAATCATTAGTTAAACTTTGTAAATCTTTAATGTTTTGTTCGTTTACATCATTTTTAGATTTCAATGAATCCAAACTATTTAAAATATACTCTGTAGTTGGTGCATCATTTACAAAAATATTGATTTCATCAATTATTCTATTAATTTCTTCAATAGTCTTAAAAGTCGGAGTTGTTAATGCCTCTACTATTTTTTGAGGTGATAATCCTTTTTCGCTTGGATTTCTACCTACTGTTAAAACTGATTCTTTTTTTAATAATCTAATTACATCATCAGATATTTTTTTAATTTTATCCGCCATTAATTTACTCCTTTCGCTCTTTTAGTAATTGTGTAATTTAAATTTATAGCACTTATCACACAATCTTTATCGTTATCACTAACAAAAAAGAATTGAATACAATTAAAATTTTTAACTTTATGCTTTTGAGAAAAAGTTTTTGTTATATTACTTAATTCTACGCTAAAGCTATCAAAAGATAAATCGCTCCAATAATTATAAACATCCGTTCCTTCAACTACAAAATTAATAACATCTGTTGTATCGTTGCTAGTTATTCTAGTTTTATATCCAATATTAACTTTTCCATCAGCTATAGGTTCAAACAAAGTAGTAATATAATAAATAGTTTTCTTATAATCTATTGAACCTAAATACATTACTGGAGTGTACCAATAACTTAAAACACCTTTATCAATTTTAACAAATGTTTTATTATTTTGAGGAACTAAATACTTTGTATCAATAATAAGATAATTGTAATTACCTTCTAAATCTGTTGATACTCCTTTTAAATAAATATTATCATTTTTCACAATAATTTTGTTAGTAATAATTTGTTTTACAATAGCTTTTATATTACCATTGTAGTAATTTTTTGTTGATTTGTCAACAAGTTTAAAACCGTATTCTTCATTTAAATCATCTTCTATAAATAAGTTATGTTTTGCATCATTATTATCAATAACTATTACATCTTTTTCGTAATAATATCTAAATCTATCAAGATAAAAATCTGGGTCATTTACTAAATATAAATCACTATTTTCTATATGATTAATGTGATTTGCTTCAATAACTATTTGATGTAAATTAGTTCCAGTGCTAAATAATAAAACATCATCATTTTTATATAATCCATCAGTTAAATTAATTGTTGAATCATCATTTACTGAAAATTCAATACTGTTATATGTTATATCTGAAAATGATTCTTTAACAAATTTACATAACTTTCCGTTTTTAGTTCCAAACCATAAATTATAATTAGCATCAACGTACCATATTTGAGCATCAATACCATTTAAAACAAACCATTCGTAAGAAAAAGTATCTCTTAAATCATTATCATTATAGTTTTTATATCTACTGTCAGCAACATAAACTTTTTCTTCTTCACCACCAACATATAAAAAATATTTTCCATCATATACAACGGCGTTGCAGTTAGTTAATTCTTCTTTTGTTAACTTAGCATCAATAACTTTACTACGTTGTTTAGAATATCTTTCATTAGTTTTTAAGTTAGAACTTAATTCAATTCCAAATATTCCGTTCATAGATGCCATTAATTTGTCCCCTAATAGGTTTTTAGTAGAAAAAGGACTAATACAACCCTCCCCTATTGCACTCGCAAACTGAGGGAAAATAACGGTTTTAGCTTGAGTAGTTCCATCTTGTAAATAAATAGGTAAACCAGATAAATCTGTAGCATTTGAAATCTCCGCAGACCTTACATAAAAATTACTTTCATTATTTGAGAATTCTTTATGAACTCCTAAAACTCCATCTTCTAATAAAGAATAACCAGTTATTTTTGTATCAGAAGAACCTAACATAGCATATCCTAATTCTCCCCAATAAGTTAAATTTTCATATGTTGTAAGCTCGCCTTGTTGTTCACTAAAAGTTATACTTGTATGAAAATCGTAATGAGGCATATTCGGATTACCACTTACAAACAATGTATCTATTTCATTTAAAGTTAATATTTCTCCAAAAGTACATTGTTCTATCCATTCCCATTTTCTATTATTAATATACTCTTTAGGAACAAATGTTACTTCAACATTAGGATTACCTATTAAAGTAGGCGTTAAATCTATATTGTTAAAAGTTATGGTAGATGTTTCATAATTTACAGTGTAATAATCACTATTTATTATAGAGTTTGTTTCAATGTTTTTAACTGTTACAGGAATAGCTGGATATAAACTTGAAACACTTAAATTATATGAAGATTCTTTTTTGTTCCAAATTTTAGTTATTGTTGTTCTTACGGCTGTTTTAAATCCGTAAATAACCGTTAAATTTATTCCATCGATTGTATGGACAATTTTAACCCTTAAAGCAGAAATAAATGTTTCAAACACATCAAGACCGCTTCCACCAGTTTCATTTAAAAAAGTAGAAAGGGTATAAGTTCTATCCTCATTGCTTAACTTTAATAATCTAGAAACATAAGTTCCATCATCGGTTTCAAATGATAATTCTATATGTGTGTATTGACCTGTTAATTCAGCATAAATACCTTTGTTATATGTATTGGCAAACTCTGTTTCATTTTCAACTACAGAGCTATTATTATACAATACATCTAAAGCTTTAAAACTTTCTACAGTATTTTCTCCAATAATTTTAACTTTTCTTCTAGAACTTAACAAATTAATCTCATCTAAAGTTGAATATGACCCATCTGATTTCAAATTAGTTCTTACTATAGGAATGTATGTATCATCTTCATCTCTAACGTGTCTTATTTCCCAATTTCCATTAAAATAACCATACACAATTAAAGTTCCACAGAAAATATATAATCTATCATTTCTAATAATTCCATATGATTTTTGATTTTTAATTTCTCCTAAACTAACGCTATAATTTGTTTGAAAATCGGTAAATCCAATATTTACAGGCTCATAACGGCTTTCTGCTATATTTTCATTGATATAAGCTCTATAAATTTTATTACCGCTATGAACGATTGTATGAACTGTTTTTTTACCATTTTCTCCTAAAAAAGTTACAAATTGCCACATTCCATTAATTTTATCTGGGAATTTTAACATTTCTTCAAATCCATATCTTTTATGAATGTTACCATCTCTATACAAAAAGTTTCTCATATCTGTAGCTCTGTTTTCAGATACATTAATAACTGAGTTAGAATAATCAACGCCCTTAAAACCACTTAATGTCTTAACATACATTTTATTAGAATTAAGACTAGGATTTTTAAATTGAACCATAATTATTTACCTCCACCAATCATCAAAAATATCTATTATGTTTTTTGAATTAAGTGCATCAATAGGATTAGGTAAATCATTAGCATAACTTTCAAACATATTTCTAGCTAATAATGCCATATTAGCGTTGTCCTCCTCGTATAAATCTCCTTTTACAAAATAAGGAATAATAGATGTTATGTAATCTGGTAATGGTATTTCCATTTCATCACTATCTGAATAAGATAATTTTAATGGTGCTTTTTTATAATATAAATAATAAACATAATTTTCATTTAAATTTGGCAAGCATACAGTGTTAAATGGTAAATATAACACGTTTGTAACTGGATTTAAATCAAATGAGTTTAATTTATATTTATAAATATTAATTAGCTCAATGTAATCATCATCCAATGCTATCGTTATAACATTTTCTCCGTTTTTACTTGAATCTATTGATTTAAAACCAAAGGGTAACTTATTTAATTGATTGAGTCTGATAATAGCTCTATTAATTGATTCAATAATATTATTTGTTCTATCTTGATATGTTTCATCATCTGAAACGATAGATGTATCAATTTGTTCGTTATTATCAAACATTAGCTTTATACAAGCACTTATTAATTCTCCTTTTGTCATTTTTTATTCCTTTCCTAAAAAAAGTGGAAAGTGGATAAAACCACCCTCCACTTAATTATTTTATTTCTTTTAAGGTAAAACAATAGCTGTTACTGTTCCAACAAATGTACCAGCAAAAACAACTTTTCCTTTATTTGCTCCAGTAAGATTTTTATAATTCATACTATCTAAAGCAATATAGTATGTACCTGCACTCTTATCGCCTAATTCTAAATCATTTGCTCTACCGTTTCCTTTTACTGTAACTGTTCCAGCAGTAGTAACTTTAATTTCAAATAAATATTTTTCATCATTTGATTCGTTCATAGCTAATGCAACAGTTGCACCAGTAGCTTTTGAAGCTCCAGTTTGAGCTGAATATAATTGATTAAATCTTAATAACTTTGTTTCGTTTTCGTAAGCCATAATCTAGTTTCTCCTTCCTTTATTATGCATAAACAACTTTTTGAGCTAATACTTCTTTTTCTCTTAAAATAGTAGCATCATATAATGTGAAACCTTTAACAGCATCACTAAATGCTTTTTCTGGAGAATAAGCTTTAATTTCAGTTAATGGATTAGCAAATCCAACAGCTCTACGAGTTCTGATAAAAATAAATTCATTAGTTCCATCAGCCTTATAACATCCAGTTGATTTCTTAATGATGATGTCATTATAACGACCAACTTTTCTTCCAGCTAATAATTCAGAGTTATCTGTATCTAAATCACGGTAAGCTTGTTTTAAAACTTTCCAGAATTTAGGAGAAACTTCCATTACTAATTGTGTATTATCAGTAACTTCATTATCATTCATCTTTAATACTAAATCATCAATAAATTCTAATACGTTATCTTTATTGATTGTTTGAGATGCACTGTATTGAATACCTTTTTCAGTAGCCATAATTTTAGCAATGTATCTGTCAATCTTGTCAGCAATACCCTTTGAAGCTTCTTCACGGTATTGGTTAGCCATATTTCTATCCATTTGATGCTTATCAATATCACCAATTCCATAATGGAAGTAGTTGATTTGATTAATTTGGATAACCTTAGAAGCATTTTCAATTTCTTCAAAATCACCAATGTTCTTTTGGATTACATCTTTACCAGTTCCAGTGCTAGCATTTGGTGCTTTAGTTCCATCAGTACCATCCTTTACTAAATCATAAATAGTTGGTTTTCCAGCCATTAAGAAACGAACTGAATCACCTCTACGTTTAACTTCGCCTTCATATTCTCTTGAACAGTCTTGTGCGAATACTAAGTTTCTTTCCAAGTCTTTTAAAAAGTTAGCAACTTCTACTCTTGGAATAAATGTTTCATAAGCCATAGTTAGTTTTCTCCTTCTTTAAATATTTGCAATTTAATTATATTATTTTGAACGCCAATAATCAATAGATTTATTTATTTTTTCTAAATTTTTTCTAATTTGAGCATCAGACATATTATTTATTTCTTCTAAAGTATAATATTCTTTTTCACTAGAAGAAGTGCTAGACCCTTTCATACTACCTACGCTTGATTGCTTAACAGCTTTTTCCATTAAGTTTTCATCATCTGATTTTTGTTTAATATAATTTTTATAATTTAAATATCTTGTAAACAAATCTGAAATAGGTTGCTTTCCTAATTGGTCGCCACAATAAGCAATAAAATCATTATCTTCAACAACTTTATTTAAATCATAGTCTTTACCAAATTTATTTTGAAAATCAATAGCATCTTTTTCAATAAATTCTTTTTGAGAAAGTTCTTGTTGTTTAGCTTTTAAAGCTTCTCTTTCTTTTTGCTTTTTGAATTTACGATAATCAACTTCTGGTTCTTCGCTACCGTTATTTTTTAACTCAATCATATCAAGCAATTCTTGAACATCTAAATCATCTTCAATTTTTTCTCCTGTAAATGGATTTAAACCGTTATATGATTTGATTAATGCTTCTTTGCTTCCTTCAAATTTAGCTTTTTCTATTGCATCTTTTTTGGCTTTTTCTTCTAAACGCATTTGCTTATAATATGCGTTTTGCTCTTTAGTTTGTTTCTTTTCAGATGTTTTTTCTGGCACTTTAGTTTCTTCTTCAGTATCAGTAAAACCATCATCAACTTCGTTGTTTTCATCAGTTACTTCATCTTCATCAACTTCATCAACAACCTCATCATCCTTTTCTTCATTTTCTGCGAAAAATTGAATGTCTAACTTAATTAAATCTTCCATTTTAGTTCCTTTCACACGCTATGGATTGCGATAATTGGTTTAGCAGTTTTCCTTCAGAATTTTTGTGGTTTAGCAGTTTTCCTTCAGAATGTATTTTTATTTTAATAAATACCTAAATTATTTTGTTTCGTTTTGCTTTTTAGCAAACTCTTTTTCATTATTTTGTTGATTCAATAAATAATCTCTTACAGCGTTAATTTTATCACTGTATTCTTTTTGCATCATCTTCATTCTGCTTTGGTTTTCATTTAAAGAACCTAATAATTGCTTGTTAGTTGTTTCTAATTGTTTAACGTAATTTGAAACTTCTTGTAATTCTTGATTTAATTTAGCATTTTCTTGTTGTAATTGAATTACCAACTCTTGCTCTCTTTTTTCAATTTCTTCAAGCATTTCACCTTTATTTGGCATACCCGTTGCAGGATATAACTTAATATATAATTTTTGGTCAATTAAACCAGTAGTTAATAAGTTATTTAACATATACATTGTTTGAGCTTCATTAAACCTTGTTCCTTGACCTATTTCAACAATTAAAGAAAAATCGGTATCTTTAAAATCTTCGCTTGAAAACTCATCAGTTAATAAATTATTAAATTTTCTAGGTGTATAATTAATACCTAATTGCATAGCTTTATTAAACTCTTCTTCATCAGCTCTTTGTAACTCATCTCTTAATTTATCACTTATTTCAAATGAATATGTTGTTTTTTTGAAGTAATAATGTTTTTGAAATTGTTCAATAATTCTAGCAACATTTTTTAAATTGTCCCAATATTTTTGTCTGTCAGTATCAATAGACCTATCGCTATTATCAGTTAATAAAGAAATAGCTACTCCACTCATTTCTTTAGAAATCATATCACTGGTTAAAACTTCATTTGAATTTGTAACTTCCCTAATGATATTCATCAATGATGGTGCTAATTGTAATGCTCCTTCTGTAAAAGGTTGAACTTGTAAATATTTTATTCCATCGCCACTTCCAGCTGGTGTATAATCAACTAAATATTGGTCTATACTATTATCTGGAACTTGACCTTTTAGAGCATCCTTTTTTACAACCATTTTTGGAATACCTTGTTTTTGTGCTGACATAATAGCATAAGTATTTAAATAATTAATTGCCTTTTGAACTTCTTTAATTCCTTCGATTTCGCTAATACCGTAAATGCTTCCTTCTCTCTCTTTAAAAGAACCTACTACAATAGGATAAAAAATACATTTTCTTTTTAAAGAGTTACCATTCTTTTCGCTATTAGGAAATGATATTCTTTTACCATCAGCCAAAATTTCATTTTCACTTTTTCCATCAAATTCAATAGATTCTTTTTTAGCTAAATCATTTTCTTTTAACTTTTTATAAGTTATTCTAGGATTCCAAGCTTTTGGAGAATCATTTAACACTACAACTTTAGTAGCATTTTGATAATATACCTCATCATCTATTCTAAAGTATTTAGTATATACTGTTACCAAATCATTATCTCCATCAATACTATCCTCTCCATAATAATTTAGAGTTTCAGTATCTGGAGTAATTAGTTTTCTTTTCTTTTTATCATCACAAGCATCTCTAACGCTTTTAACACTTTCCCTATGCTCTATAATAATATATTCTTGTTTTTGAACATTTTTTTCTGATGGGTCTGCAAAATAAACTTTTAGTGGGTCTATTACTTCTCCACTAATCGCTCCAGTAAATCCACCATATTGACCTATTGCTTTTGAATCCCAATAATAATGAATAACATAAGTTCCTTTCACAATACCACTTTTAACAGCTTCATAATCTATTCTGTCTTGGTGCATATTATTCAAATTAAAATCTAAAAAGGAATTAAATTTTTCAGTAGAAATATCATCTTTATCTGTTCTAAAACGCATTTTATAAGTTTTAGCTAAAATATTTGTTATTTTGCTATTACAAATTTTATTACATACGTTAATTGTTATTCTAGGGATATGTTTAACATCTTTACTGATTTTGTCTGACCATTGTTTACCTTCATAAAAATCATTACATAAAGGAATAATTTTTGTTAATCCCATTCTCGCTAAATACTCTTTTCCTCTTTGAGCTTCTTGATATATTTGAGTGGTAATTTCTTGCTCTTCAACTGTTAAATTATCTTGTTTAGACATAATCTACCTCCCTGTCCATTAGATATAAAGCTTTTTCTTGTTCTTGTTTTGATTTTAAATCAAGTTCTTCTTTTAATTCTAACTCTAACTCTTTTATTTTATTCTCTAACTCTTGTTTACTTTTAATAAGAGATTCGTATTTCTTTTTACTAATAATTTTTACCATTCTAAAAACCCACTTTCTTCATCGTTATTATTACTTATTTTGAAAAAGTTGTTAAAAGCTTCTTCTACTTCATTTGTTTTATTATGTTTAACCAAATCAACCGTAAAATCTTGTTGGTCTCGAATATAGTATGTAATAGCCATTCCCATTACCAAGTCATCGTGATAACCATTCATAGCTTCTATTTTACCGCCATTAGATTGATTTCTAACAATCGTTAACATTTCATTTAATGTATCTAAATCATTAAAGCAAGTTACATCTTCACGAACAATTCTAATTAAATCAGCTAAGATTATAGGTCTAGTTTTAGTAGTAGTCCTAAATCCATAACTTTTTAATATTCTATTGGTAAATGTATCTTCTTGTATTCTTATGTATAAATTTGGATATTCTAAACGCTGTAGCTCTTTAATTGGAAATGTAGAAAAGTTTACTTCAAGACCTATTAGAGCTGTATTGTAATACATTCCTAAACAATACATTTGCTGTGCGTATAAATCTTCATCAGTAAGCATTTTTAGAGTTGCTACTTGATTTCCAGTTGAATTATCTATCATTTGACCAGTAAAAAAGTCGCTTCCATCTCCAGCTGTATCTCCGCCTAAAACATACGGATGACCTTCTTTAGGTTTAATAAATAATTTTATACATCCTTTATTATCGTTAATCCATCTAATATTTGATATTGTTAATCCATCATAATCGTAATCAAAATAACCTTGAGTGTATTTTGTTTCTTTTATATCGTTAATTCTTTTTATGATTTTTTCTTTATCAAAAACGCTTGTTCCTGTTGAGATAAACGCATTTTCAGGGCAATCAGGATATTCTTGGTTGAAATATTCTTCATCTCCATCACACTTATTCGCAATAGTCCATCTTCTCCAAGCTAATTGTTCTAAAGTTAAATTATACCTTTGCTTAATTTCTTTTTCTTTATCAGTTAATGTAAATCCCCAGTAAGGCATTTGATATTCTTTCATTTCATACCAAGCAAAAAATACTGGAACATAGTCACTTTTACCAGCAACTGCATTGTCCCACATTTCTTTAAACTCTTCATAACCATTTGCTGTTGATTCAATAATTACTATAGATTTAGCATTGTCTGGAACTGATTGTAACAAACCTCTTAAAGTATTTCTTTTGTTTCCTTCCCAAAAGGCGTATTCAGAAATATGTAAAACATTGTAAGTATCTGAACGACCTACACCACTAGAACCAGCTGTCATACATTTTATTTTGCTTCCTAAACCTTGTTTGTCTTTAGTATCAAATATTAATTCTTTTGAGTTACTTGCTAACAATACTGGCTTAGGGTCTGGCATATTATAATAAAAGTTTTTTGACATATTAAACAAGTTGTTTGTGGCTGTATCACTATGGGTAATAATACCAGATTTAATATTAAATCCAGTTACAGTTGTTTTAAAAATTAATCCTTCTGTATAAGTTGAAAACCCCATTTGTCGAGCTTTTAAAATTATAATTCTTACAGGTTTATTTTCAGCTTGCAATTTTTCTACAATAGAATTAAGTTTTAATTGAGGCTCATTCATTTTAAAATCTACTAAATCATTGTTTTTAGTAATTATTTTTAAAAAGTTTTCAAAGAAATACTTATTGTCTATTTTAAATGTTTTATTATTGTTCACATTCAACCTCTATAGCTGTAGTTTGCCCAGTCATTTTAGCTATTATATCTTCCCAACTACCTACATTTACATTAGTAGTTTGTTCTTTCTTTTGAGAAGGTTCATAACCAGCATATTTAGCCATACTCTCTACTATTTTTAATTTATCTGTTGGATTTGTTTCTTTATCTAATAAAACTCTCATAAGCTCCATATACATCGCTTCAATACCCTTTACTTTTTGAAAAGATTTTACACCGCCCTTTTCATTGCAAGAAACATCGTAAACTAAATAATCTTTGTTAAACATTTTTTCAATAGTATTTTTAACAATATTATGATTCTCTCTTGTTAGTTTAGCTTTTTCAATATTAGCTTTTTTTTGTTCTGGAGTTTGATTTGCTCTGTATTCTTCTAAAGCTTTTTGCCCTCTTTTTGTTCTTTCTTCTAACGAAACTGGCATATTCGACCTCCTATAAAAATAAAAATCCTATCTTGATTATATCAATTAAGATAGGAAATTGTCAATAATATTTTATAATTTTATACTTCATTCACATCAATTTCTCCGTTAACATTTACATATTGACCTTGTTTATTTTGATAATAAACACTTTTAGCAGAAATATAAACAAAATCTCTTAGTTTTCTGGTTGAATAATCTGTGTATCTTTTATTAATTAAAGAACCACAAACTATTATTAGCGTTCCTCTTTTTAAAGTTTTAGCCATATAGTTAGCTAATTTATTATAAGCTTTTATTCTAAACATCATACAGTTTTTTACAAAAACTATTGGTCTATCTTTTGAAGGTTTTGGCTGTATAGGTGGAGTATATAAAGTAAAATATACATAATCGCATTTGTTTTCTTCATCATATTTTAAATATAAATCTGTAGCACAATAACCTTGAACTTCTACCTGATTAAAATATCTCATATATTTACAGCATCCTTTCTTTAGTCCTTTCAATTTTTTCTTGAATTTTTAAGTTTAAGTCATAATTGCTAATTTTAAATAAGTATTGCATTTGACAAAGCATAATATAAACATCAGCTAATTCTTCGGTAATGTTTTCTATATTAGTTTTGTCCCTTAAATGCTTACATAATTCCTTTTGCAATTCGCTTAATTCTTCAATAGCAACTATAACTTGCTTATCACCATATTTTTCAATCAACAATTCAAATATTTCATTATTGCTCATATTTTTTGTTCCTCTTTACTTTCTTTAAGTTATTTTTAATCATATATTTTCTTAATGTAAATGTTGATACATTTAGTATTGAATGAACTTGCTTTAATGTTAGGTTTTTATCGTTCAACAATTTTTCAATATAATCTTTATCAATGCTATCTAGTATAGGTTTAGGACCTTTTCCTTTTTGAAACTTTTCACTATGACCTATTTCTCTTAATCTGTTTCTTATAGTTTTACTGCTTACAAAATATTTTTCTGCAATTTCATTTAGAGTTTTTTTATCTATAAAAAACATTTTTTCTATTTCTTTAATAGGCAATTCAATTCTTTTCATTTATTCTCCTTTGCAACTAAACATTTCAGCACATTTTCCATTTCTATAAACACACAAAGGAACTAACACATCTTTCATATATGGAGCTACTTCAATTACTTTATTACAAATTTCTTTCATCACTGCTCTAGTTTCTTTACTTGCTTGTTTGCATAAACGTTTATGCGACATAAATATTAATTCTTGAGCATTAACACTTAGTATATGACTTACCATTTGTCCTTGTGGCAATTCATTTCTATCAACACCTGTTCTATCAGTTCTTTGAGTTTGAACATAATGATTCACTCCAATATGGTGGCGAACAAAATGAACACTTACCCAATATGGAATTTCCATTTTTATTCCAAACCATAATTCCCTAATCGGACTATGTTCAGATTCTACTAAACGTTTAATCCATTCTTCATTCGGCAATTTAGTTGTAGTCTTTCCAACAGTATTTAAAGTGCATTGTTTACACCACAACAAATCTTTTTCACTTGGATATTTTAACAATTCTACTTTCATATTAATTAAACTCCTTATCTTCAATTACTATTTCAGTATAAACAAAATTATTTTCACTAACAGACATTATTCTTTCAGTGTAATGTTCTCCATCGTAAAATTTAACAATGCAAGCATATTTAATATGCTCTTGTGCATTTGGCAATTCTTCAATAGTGTAAGTATATACTTTACTGTCATATATTTCAACCAATTCTTCAATGATTAGATTTTTATTTATTATTTCTTTTCTTTCTCTTTCAACAGTAATTAAATTATTTATAGACAAAAAACCTAAAACAACTGCCATAAATATAACTAATCTATATAAGCCTTTACTCATCTTTTTTCTCCCATACTTTTATATAATCACCTTTTGAATTAGGTTTGTAGATGGCAAGAATAGTTTTATATTCTCCATATAACATATAAACCTTGTTAAGTTTACAATGTAAAATTTGTTTTTCAAACGGTAACTGAATTTTAATTAAATCTTTTTCCCAATCTATAAAATCATAAACCTTTTCACTTTGTTCTTTAATATAACCTAAACAAGTTTTATGTTCGTTGTTTTTGTGCAACCATTTACTTCCTTGATATTCATTTTCATAAACATCTTCTTTTTCACTATCAATTATTCTATTATCTTCTAATAAGTAAAACATTATTTATTCTTCTCCTTATTGTTCAAATAATCAGCATATTTTTGAGCTTCTTCTTTACTATAAAAATATGTTTCATAATACGTTTTTTTTGAATCAAGTTTACTAATATCAAATTTTTCTAAAATTTGTGTTCTTTCACCTTTTATAATTTTTCCATTATCAAATTCAAGATAATTAAAATCGTAATAAGCATCTGAATTTCTATTATCTATTGATAAAACAAATTTAAAACCATATCCACTGCGATAATTTGATAACCATATATCACAATCTTTTATAATAAATTTTCTTTTTTCTTCAGAACATTTGCAAGCGACTGTATATTCTCTACCACCATTATCTTTTAATAAAACGTTTCTTTCATTATCACAATACTCACATTTTGGTTGTTTTTCCCATAAAACTTTTAAAGTGTATAATTTTCTTGTTTCAAACATAATTTTTGCAAACTCTTCGAATGGTATTCTTAATAAATCTTTTTTAAGTTTTTCGCATTTGTTTAGATATTCAACATCTAAATTACGCATTTTTCTATTGTATTCATCTTTTAATTTATCTAAATCTTTAACTTGTATTTTTAATTCTTTGTTTTCTTTTTCTAAACGTTCAAGCTTTTCTTTAATTTCTTGCTTTAAACCTTTTTTAATACTTTCTTTAAACTCTTCTATTTGAGCATCAAACTCATTATAATCATCAAAAAAATTATCATTATAATATTCCATCTTCTAACTCCTCCTTAAATCATTATTTCATCATAAACATAATCTAAAAACTTTATATTGTTTTTCTTTAAAAGTTGAGATAGAGTAAGCATTTCATTTTTAACATTACCCCACTCATTTACAATTAATTTTGCTTTTCTAAAATCGTCTAAATTATCAAAAACAAACGTATTTAATTCTTCCCTATAATATATATCTTTAATTTCTAAAATATAAATTTTTTCGACTTTATTTTCCATTACTCCTCCTTAATTCTTGCATTATTTTTCTAAATTCTTTTGCACTTTCAGTTTTTTGAATAAGTATTTTAGCTTTTTCAATATATTTTTCAGCAATTAATTTAGATAATCTTTTGATTTTTTCTCTAATTTCTTCTTTGTCATAATCATTATTTATGCATCCTAAAATATCTACTATTTCAAATAAAATTGATTCCATATTATTTATACCTCCACATACTAACTAAAATTATTAAAATAAATATAAAAATACAATATATAGTTGCTAATAACTTATTATTTGTTTGTTGTAATGAACTTTTCAAATAACGAAAAATTAAAAAAATAATAATTAATAAATCAAATATAATTATTGTTTTTAACATCGCCGATTCTCCAATAATGGCTCTATTTCTTTATAACTTGATGTCATAACTCTATCAAATTGCCAAGAATTATTTTTAAACTTATAAACAGCTTTTATATAATGAATTCTGTTTCCATAAACGTAAAAATAATCAGGTTTTGCTACTTCAAAATAATAAACTAAAGTATCTTCATTTATTAATTCTTGTGTAATAAATTTAAGTTCAATTCCTGATGTTAACCACATATCAAGCATATAGCTTTTGCTTTCTTCTTTAATTTCGCCAATTGTTTTAGTTTCGTTGTATCTTTTTAGTTTAACTGAATGAAAACAACCAATAATTAAAGTTGTATAAAGAATAAAATTAATTAAAATTAATAAAATTATTTTTAACTTATTTTTCATCTTTTGCCTCCAACAATTCAGGGTTTTCGTAAATGTTACCTATGACTTCAATTCCACAATCTAAATTAGATAACATTACTAAATCTTCTAAATCTTTAATAACTTCAACTTTGTCAAATTCATAATAGCCAAACATTTGTTCTCCACCATAAATATTAACAACATCTCCTACAAAAATTATTTTATCGTATATTTTCAAACCAAGCATTAGTTCTATTTTATCAAATCTATGCCAACCGACATAATTATCTTCGTGAAACTCAACTTCATTACTAGAAAAATCAATAGAACAAACCTTATGCATTGTTCTTTTTTCATAAAACCAAGCTCTAAACTCTATTTCTCTCATATTTTTCTCCTAACCTGCATAGCAAATAACAACTTGCTTTTCAAAATCTATTGTTTTATGAATGTGTGCTAAATTAAACGCTTGCCATTCGTAAAGCCAACCTATTTCAATTCCTTTTTCATCTTTTTTAAACTTATAATTATTTAAAAAATATATTTTTTGTTCTAAATCTCGTAAAAGTTCAAATAATTTTGTTTTCTTTTCTTTTGTTAATTTATTTAAACCATAATTATCTTCATCGTGTTTAAAAGTTTCAAACAAACTTTCAAAGTATTTTTTAGCTTTTTGTAAATAAACATTTGCTAAAGTAAAGAAAATATCTTGAGAACAAATAAACATTTCAACATCTGCATCTTGAACTAAATCTTCTTTTTCTTTGTAAAGTTCAGTATAAACATCTTTAGTATTATCAAAATATAATTTACCTAAATCAAAAGAATAATCACAATTATCTTCAATTTCCATATATTTTTTAAATTCTTCTTTATAATCAAATTTATCTTCTCTAACATATACTTTATTTCTTAATTCTTCTAATTTTTCTTTATCAATAATTGCTATATTATGTCTATATCCCATATTTACCCCTCCTTATAAGCATACCCCCAAGATTGAAATGCTCTTCTAATTCTTAATTTAGGGCATTCATCAACAGGGCAATATCCATCATCACCTAAAATAGAATTATCTACTGCATAAATACAATTATAATTATTACAAGGTTCATAATCTTGAATTACTTGATAATTGTTTCTATAAAACTCATTCAACTCTATAGGCTCATCAAATATTTCTAAATTGTCTATGTGCCAACCAAGTAAATCTTTACCATTTGAGTATTCTTTGATTTGTTTTGTATTTAAACAAGTTCCATAAAACATATGTCTTAAATCTTCAAGCATATAAATATCAAATCCATCAAATCTTTCAACTTTATTCAAAGTAAACTTTGCAACTATTTTGCCATTTCCTATGTAATTATGGTTTGGAGAATAAACGCTATCTTTACCACCATTATCTAAATATGTTTTGTTGTCATTTCTTCCAACCATTAAAAAAGGTTTTGCTTTAACACAATAAATATAAACATCAACAGGCAAATCACATTTAGGCATTGATTTCCTAATTTCTATTGTTTTTTCTCTGTTTAAAATCTTTTCAACCCATTCAGGTTTAATGCTAATTATTATACTTTTTTTCATCTCTTATCTCCAACGCTTTTTCGTTTTTTCTTTTTTTCTTCTGTAGAAATGTTTTGATTATAATAAGGACAATTTCCATTAATATGAACAGCAGAACAAGAAGAATATGCTTTAGCTACAATTTCTTTTATTTCTATAGGTATTTCTTTATCTACAAGTTCTTTTAATGTTTCTATATAACCAATATACTTATCTAACATTCTTGTTCCATCTAATTCACTATGAACAAATATAGCTAATTCTTGTATTGCTTCTTGCTTTTTATTCATCTTGTGCCTCCAATTTTTCTAACTTTTCTTTTAATCTTTCAATGGTTTCTTGTATTGCTTTAAGCACTTTATCATCTTCTGAACAAATATCTTTTAATCTATCATACATATCTTCATACATTTTAATCTTAACTTTTAATTCTTTAATTTGATATTCTTTAGTTGGCATTTTTTACCTCCATTTTTTATCATTTAGTTTATTAATACTTTTCTTTTTATCTTTAATCCAAGATATATCATCGTTAACTATTTTAAATTTTTTAATATATTTTAAGTCAGTAGTTGTAAATGCGTATGGTTCTAAATTATTACGATAATTATCTACATAACTTACAGTCTTTAATTCAAAATTAATTTGAGAAACTTCCCACCAACTTTTAGCTTTTTTTGATTTTAATTTACAAATTAATAACATCTTCATCTACCTCGATTTCTGCTTCTAGGTGGAAGTGTAGTTTTTTAATTTCATCTTTTGCTGATTCTATTAAATCATATAAATCAAAATCAATTATAATAGGTTGAAAATTTTTCGGCTTTTCTATTTGAATAACTAAACAGTGTTCTTTTTCATCCGACCATTTATCACGCAGAAAAACTACTTTTTGATTTTTTATTTTTTTAAATTCATTCCAATTAAATCTTAAATCATACATTTTCCCTTTAAATAAAATCTCATCTGGAAATGTTGACACTATTAATATATTAGTTCCGCCCATAATATAACCATTAGTTAGTTTTTTTAATTTCATCTTTCTCTCCTTTCAACCACCAAGTTTTTTGGTAGTCTTTAAGTTCTATATTTTTTGTGTAATATTATAACGTTCCAACAATATATTTTTTTGGAATGAAATTACCAAACCACTTATTTCCAATACTTTTATATATGCTTGATATTGAGCCAACAACTGTTTCATCTCTTATTTTGTATTCAACAATATTGTCATCACTCATACCTTTAAACACTACTTCCAAAGAGCAACCTAGTTCTTGTTCTAGGTCTTCTAGTTTACCTAGTTTTTGAACAACATTATAGTCTGCTTCACTATCAAACATAATTGTATTTGCTTCTCTATGATAATATTCACCATTAAATTTCTTTGTTAATCTACTCACATTCTACCTCCCTTAAGATTTCTTCAAAGTTATAATTTCTATATGGTATTTCTTTATTTTTTTGTTTATAGATTGTTTTAATTGCTTCTACACAATCTTTACACTCAACCATATATTTACCATCACACTCATCACAAATTCGCATATAGCCACAACAAAAAGTTCCGTGTAAATGACCTTTTTCCAACCATTGCTCTATACACCATTTTCTAAATGCATTAGTCCATTTTCTTTTTTCTCCTGGTGAAATATAGTTAGGATTGTCTTCTAAACTATATATATTAAATAAACGCTCCTTAGTTATTTTCATCTTTTTGTCGTTATTCATAATCATTAATTTCCTCTTTGTTCATCTAAAATCATATCAGCGTATTCAGTAGTATCTTCAATTCTTTCGCTATTGATTACTTCACCCTCAACAGTATCAATATCACTATCTTCTTTTAAAACTTCTTTTTCTGCTAATCTAACAGCTTCTTCACCATTATCAGCAAATATTTCAACTCTTTTTGTTCCAGAAAAATAAACATCTATATAGTATTTTTTCATATTATTTTCACCACCTTATTCTTCTGAATAACTAAAGCTCAATATATTAGTTAACTTTAAAATTAAATTTTCTAATCCTATTTTAACCAAAGCGTTAAACTTAATTTTATCTTCGCTTTTAGCATCAATCAATGATTCTCTAATAGCATACGCAAAGTTAGGGAATTCTAAAACATCTTCATCTTTTAAATAACATTTAATTAAATGCTCAATAGCATCAAATCCATCTTCATCATATAACTCTTTTAATGTGTATTTAATAAATTCAAAAGTTTCTTTTGCATCCATATTTTATTTTTTCACTCCTTTTACCCACTCTTTAAAATGTTTTAAAGATTTAATTTTAATAATTTCTTTTTGATATTTTTTAGCAAACATTTTTTCTTTTATTTTAAACACAGGCGTTTCCATACCTTTAGCATCAATAATGTATTCATTGTCATCAATAAATAATTTAAAATCAGCAATGTAATGAATAGCTCTGTATGTCTTTCCGTTAAGTTTAAAACTTTCTTGTAATAAATATTTAGGTTGTAATTCAAATTTTAATTCATTAAAAACCATTTCAGTATAAATATTATATTCTAATTTTGAATCAAACTTAATTCCATCAGCACTAACTATCTTGTTTTTGTATTTGTATCGATTCATTTAATAATTTTTTCATCCCTTCTATGTAATAATCATAAAACTTATAAACCATTTTTTGAAATTGTTTAAACGTTACATCTTTGTAAAAACTACCCATAAAAAAACCATTTTCATCCGTAATTTCTTGATTTCTTTCTACATAAAAATTAACACCGCAAATCGTAAAAGGATAACCCTTTCTTTTTTCGACCTCAAAATCCTTTTTATATCTTATAAATTCAACTTTTTTGTTTCCTTTAACAAATCTTCTATAAAAATCATTTTTATTCATATTCGTTTCCTCCAAATATTTTCATAGCCTCATCAATAGCCTCATCAATTTCAGTATTAGATAGAGTATTTTCGGACAATTTTCTATCATTAAGCTTCTCATCTAAATCTTTCAAGTAATCATCATACCAACTAGGTAATTTAGCTTGTTTTTTTGTGTTTAAATTTCCCTTAGTTCTCTCCCAAGTTCTTACACAAGCTTTCCAATCTTTCATAGAGTTTTTACCAACTTTCCAACCTTTAGATTCGTAGAAATCAAAAAACATATTAGCATCTACATTATTGTTTCTTTCTTTACAATAATCTCGTATTTCTTCTATTGTAGGTTTTTTAAACCTATTATCTTTCTCTTTCTCTATATCTTTCTCTTTCTCTATAGGACATTGTCCACTTTTGTCCTCTAATTGTCCTCTTTGCTTTCTTTTAACCTCTGCCCATCCCGTTTCAGAACCAATCATTTTTTCTACTTGCCTCATAAAAATAGTTCCATCATCTAATACTTCCATCATTTTTAATTGAGAAAATACTTTTACAGCACTTCTTACAATATCGATATTAGTTCGGGTAATTGTTGCTAGCATTTCATCGTTGTAAGGTATTTCATCACTAAATCTTAAACAACCCTCGTGAGAAATGCTTTCACATAAAAGTTTTAAATAAAATAAAATGTAATCTTTACCATTAGGCATTGATTCTACTATCTCTATATCGTGAGATTTAAAAAAATTCTTATCTAATTTTAACCAAAAATATTTTTTGTTTTTATTTGACATATTACACTCCTTCTTTGTCTTAATAAAACTAAAACCACCATACTTTAGGTTAATGCAGTAACCCTTATATATGGTGGTTGATAATTGGTAGTATTTATTTTTTTGCTTTTCTACCAAGTATTGTAGTATCTGCATATACTACCAATTATTCAGTTTTAGTTTTTGCAAGGTAGCTACTCCTCACACTCATTATTATACATTATTGCTTTTACAAAGTCAACATTAAAATGGAAAATCATCATTTTTTATATCAAAAGGAGAATCATTCGCATCAAATTGTCTTACAACTTTGTCTTCTTCTATTGTTCTTCCACCCATAAAATCTGATGGAGTTTCTTCGATTAAATTAGTAGAGCCAAACGTTTCGCACTTTTCAACCAAAACAAATAAATTATTTTTTTTCGTTCCGTTAGATGATGTATAGTTTTCTTGGTCTAAATGACCGCAAATCATAATTTTATCTCCTTTTTTAAGATAAGGATAAAATAGTTTTTCAGCTAAACTACCAAAAACTTTAAAAGGAATAAAAATAGTTTTATTTTTTGCTACAAGAGGATTACAAGCAATTACATTATTAACATAACTTATTTTCCCATCGTTAGAAACCAGCTTAACATCGTAAACTATTCTTCCAGTAAGCACAACGTTTGTCATATTTAAAATTCTCCATCAAAAACATTGTCTTTTTCGACTTCTTTTTCAGGTTTTGGAGCATCTTTTTTGACATTTTCAACTAAAGATTGCTCTTGAACAGATTGAGCTACAGGTTCTTCAATAGGGAAAACCTCATTAGGAGTTGTTAACCCATCTTTAAGAGCGTTGTATATTTTAACTAATTGAGACATTTGATTTTTGCTAAAAGCTTGTCTTTTCATACCAAAATATTTTTCTATTCTTTCAATACTTATTCCAAAATTTTGTCTTAAAGCTTCAATTCCTCTTGTAATAGTTCCTTGAACATCTGTTTTGCTATTGATAGTTTCGTTACACCATTCTCTAGCTTGCTCAACTAAATCTCTAGGAATTACGTTTTCTAAACATTTTCTAACTCTTCTAGATGCTTGATTTGCTTCAAGTTCGTAAATATCTCTAGGATTAGTTAAGATTTCATTACCACTTTTCTTTTCTCTTGTATGAGGAACATTAAACTTAATTTCAGTATAAATGTTATTTTCTAAATCCCACGCAAATGCTTTACATAAAGATGTATGATTTTCTTCATCTCTATATAAAACATCATAACCGCTTTGAATATTACCATAGCATTGAGCTACTACCTCTAGTAATTTGATGCTTGGACCTACTACCTTTGTGTTTCCTCTTGGAAATTCATACTCTGCAATTTCTGCTAAACTTTTTCTTTCGCAACTTGCTTGCAGTTTTCTTTCTACATCCACAATACTTCTGTTAAATTGTTTTGCCATAACGACTCTAGCTTGCACTTCAGCCATTTCTCTAGTCATTTCGCTTGCTTGAATCACATTATTTGTTCCAAATTGGCTGTTAGCCTCTTGTAAATTGTTTGCTTGTCTTGCTAATTGATTATTCATCTTTCTTTTCTCCTTCTTCTTCATTATCTTCTTTTAATTCAAGTAAGTTTTTAAAATATTCATATTCTTCTTCTTTGCCATACCCATTATAAACAGTTAACATTCCAAATTCAATTTCCTCCATATCATCATAAGAGTCTCTTCGTATTTTAGGATTCCATTTTTCTTTTAATTTGTTAACCAATTCATAGTATTTATTTTTCCAAAATTCTATATTTTCATCTTGACATTTTTCTAAATCTTCATACATTGATAATTGCTTTTTTAAATCTTCATTTTCTTCTTTTAACTTAAGTAATTCTTCAACTACATATTCATCAGCTCTCATTATTACGATAACCTCCTATATTGATATTTATTAGATTTTAAAAAGTTTGACAAATCTTTAATTTGTTCTTTAGTTCCTTCAACCTCAAAACTTAATTTAAAAGTTTCTTTACTTTCGTTAATTTCGGGTTTTACGCTTGAAATTTGCTCTCTAATGCGTTTTTCATTGTTAAACGCCTCAATAGTTCCTTTAATATCTAAAGTCGTTAAATACTTAGATTTTAGATTCGCAAAATCTTCATCACTTCCGTTTGAAATAGTTTCAATAACCTTAACACACTCATCTATTTCAGATAACAATTTTTGAATATCGTTTAATATGTCAGATTTTGAGTATGTTTTATTTAACCATTTTTCGTTCCAAATTTTATCTAAAGGAATTTCACTTTTTAATTGTTCGTATTCCTCGACAATTTCATTTTTCTTTTTAATTTTTCTTTGTTCTTCAAAATCCCTTAATTGAGCATCAATTTTGCCATTAACTGTATCAACCATAAGCATTAAATCTTTTACTTGATTTTCAAACTCTTTATAAGGTTCTAAATAAAGGTTTTTAATCTCTATCTTTCTATCGTTCATTGCCTTAATAACGTTGTTAAGTTTTGAGCGTATAGCTTTATATTTTGGAAGCTCATCTTCTGTTACAACTAAATTGTCATATTGAACTAATTGCCTTTCTAACTCCGCTTTTAATTCAATGTAATTAAAATTAATTTCACCTTTTTTACAAGTATCAATTTGAAATTCTAAACTCATTTTATCACTCCTCCTTATAAGTTTATTATTAATGGTGGTTCTTTTTTATTTTCCACCATACTCCAAAATTCATCTTCTTTTTGTTCTAAAAATGCTAAATCATTTAATTTATCTTTTTTCAAAAAACAAAAAGTTTTAATAACAGAGCAATCTTTAAACGTAAGCTCTGCGTTTATTATGACAAAATCATAATCAGTAACAAGTAAATAATGTAAAACTTGAACAAAGTAACTCATAGGTATTGTTGTTTTCCATTCATTAGAATTAGGTAGGTATCTTGTTTTGCCCTCATATATACCTTTCATTCCTTTTTTTAAAGGCGTGTATATATGGTCACTACCTAAAAACTCAAAGTCTTTTAATACCTCTATTTCTCCATCTAAACTTGCTCTTAAATAATTTTTGTCATTTCTGACCAAAACATCATCACTTGTTGTTACTTGAAAAGTTCCTATAAACTTTGCTTGAAATAAATCTCTCAATGGTTTCTCGGCGTTCTTGCCATATTCGACAAACTCATTAGAATCTTCACATTTTTTTTGAATCAAACCGCATTTTTCTTTATATAAATCCAAATTAGTTTTCCAATTAGAAAATCCTAATATAATTGGTGCATCGCTACCACCTATGCCTTTTTGTCTTAATTTTAACCATTCTTCATAATTTTCGTAAGGAATTCTCGTAAACATTATCTGAAAAACTCTCCAATTTCAACGTTAAATTTTTGGCATATTAAACTTAACTCATCAAAAGTGAAGGATGTTTTCCCATTAAGTTTATTATTTAAGGATTGTCTTGTTATATTCAACTCTTTAGCGAAATCTTCTTGTTTTATTTCGTTAATTATTAAATAAGATTTTACCTTTAAGCCAATGCTTTTTTTACTCATTATTGACCTCCTTTCTAAACTTGTTTTCTAACACTTTTTTGCTTGCAATTAAAGGTTTTAAACGCTTTTTCATAATTGCCATTCTTGATTTGAATTCATTGATAGTATGGTCAATTTTTTCCAACACATCATCCACATCTTCTTCAGTGACTTCAGATGTATTAACTATTTGATAACCTTTACCGCTTGAATCTGTCAATACAGGATAAAACAATGAAATTAATCTTATTTCATCTCGTGTGTTTGAATCTCCAAGTCCTGTAATCGCACTTGCCTCTTTCCTACTAATTCTTCTTTCTTTCATAGCATTTAATAAATTTTTATTAAATGTTATTTTTTCAAAATCTCCCTTGCCTTGTCTAACGAATTTTAAATTACTCATCTTTGCTCACCCCTTTTAATCTTAACTTAATTACATTAGATATTTCTTCATACATTAACTTATATATCTCACGATATTTACCGCTTGATTTATAATACTCAGATATTGCCAAACTTCTCTGAGCATACAACTCTTCTAAAGTCATTTCATCATACGATTTTAACTTTGCCATAACACGAAAACTCCTCCCTACGAATACAATTATATATTTAAATTATTTAAATGTCAAGAGTTTTTTATAAAAAGTCAAAATTAATTTTCATTTGATTCGTTTAACCTTTTAAACAAGGGAGTCAAGTCAATGCTTAACTCCTTATCTCTAGCCTCTAAAAAGTTTAAAATGCTTTCTCTTATTGCCTCAGTTTTATTGAGCTTACTTTCTAAATAATCAATTATTTTTTTGTCGTTTTCAACGTTAGGATTTAGCCTAATCACATATGATTTGCATTTTTTAATATAGTTCTTTGTTGCTCTTTTTTTGCTTTCTTTCATAATCTTAAAACCTAATACCTTTCTTCTTGTTTTACTTTTCTATAACTCATATGATTTATAAAAGATGTTTTTCGAAGTGTTTGATTTTCAAAAAACTCTAAAACCCAAGCAGAATCATATAATTTATTAATATCTTCATCACTTAAACTTTCTAAATATTCACTATCAGTATATTTAGTAATAAACAAATTACCATATAACATAGGTTCGTTGTAATAATCAATCGCACTGATTCGCGGATTCTCTTTTAATAAAGCCTCATCATCACAAACAATAGTGTATAATTCGTTTGCAATGTATCGATTAACGATATCTATATATTCAACATTCAATAATTTATAATATTCTTCCAATTTTTGAGGTATTTCAACCACCTCAACTTTGCCATTTTCAACATCAATTAATAACCCTTTAACCATTCTTTTTGCCATCTTAAACCTCCTCCGCTAAAGCAATTTCTTTTGCCATATTAGACTTTAAAAACTCAGCCATTGTGTCATTTTCAACTTCAATTTCTTTAAGTGCCTCAACTATATCTTGCAAACCAAAACCCCATAACCCATAATTATATCTTTTAACCTTACCATTATTTAAATTAACCAAAATCAAATATTCCATATTAGAATCATCTAAAATTAATAAACCACATTTACAATATTTAAACTTATACATATTTTAACTTTTAACCCCCTAAATTGCCCGTGTAATCGTTTTAATTATTTTTTACTGATAAATTATCAATAAAGTTTTCTGAAACGTTGATAGTCGAATATGGCATTTAAACCATACTCAACTATCGCACTTTTTGACATTTCAATTTTCTTCTTTAGTTTATTCTTCATCGTATGGCACATTGCATTTAATATCAGTTAAAACATACTTCCAAGATGTTCCATAGTGAGTCACGCCCCAAATATACATATCAAGTTCTTCATTATAGAAAACAATTTCATTGATTTCTTTTAAAATCTCCGCTCCGTTGGCTGATACAATATAATATTGATATATATCTTGGTTATATGAATTTTCCGCTTCTTCTTCAAGCTCATTTATTTGTTCTTCAATATCATATATTTTTTGTTGCAATTCTTCAATTTTTTCTTCAATTCCTTCTTCAATAAAAACATCTAATTCTTCGCTTAATTCTTCAATTTCATCTTTTAATTCTTCGATAGTATCCGCATTGTCAATGAATCCGCTTTCTTGCTCCCAATACCCTATATCATAAGTTTTTTTCATTATATCATTGTTTAACACTGCATCAAAAGCCTTTGCAAGTGTGGCATAATCAACATATCCCTTTTCTTGTCCGTATTCGCTAATCTCATTTCCGTAAAAATATTTCCCGTGTACTTTGTAAACTTCTTTTTTAATAGTCATAATTTTTTTCGCTCCTTAATATATTATATTTTTTTCTCTGCTCTGCATTTGTGCGGACTTGCAACCGCTTCAGTTTTGAAGTTGCATTAGAGAGGGGATTTTTTCCCCTTTTTTTCTTATTAATTAATCTTCAAAGATTTCACTTCTTAATTGTTCTATTTCTGCATTTGTAAATAATCGGCTTACTTTGTCGGCTTGCTTTTTACAAGCAGTATATATTTTATATGCTTCGCTGTCTGATACATCATAACCAAATTCAAAGCAAAAATCTTCGAAATTTCTTGCGTTATTGTAAGCATCTGCATCAATTAATAAACTTTCAATTATTTCTTCTTTTGTGCTTGAGTTCTTAAAGTTGTCGTGAAATGTAAATCCGCATCTGTGCCCTTTATACGTTAGAGTTATTCGGTAAGCATCACCGCTTGTCATTTGGCTCTTTCCTAAGTTTGTTTTTGTAAGTTTAATTTGATTTAATAACATATTTTAAATACCTCCCATAATGTTATTGTTTAATGCTAGATTTTAAGCACTAATTAAAAAGTATTAATTTTATAATTTATATCTTAATACCTTTTAATTAAGGCTTAAAGCCTTAAAATGTTTTATTCTTCATCAAATAATTCTTCGTGATATTCTTCGACCATTTGCATTAACTCAACTTCTGCATTTTTTGAGTAATCTCTTAATAGATAAATTGCTTCTTGTAAAAGAGCTTTTATTTCTTCTTGTCTTAATTGGTAAACTTGCCCCGCATCAAATAATGCAATACTTAAAGATGGATAAGTTGCTTCGCCTCTCATTTTTTCAGCTCTTGCTTTTTCTTGTCTTGCTGTTTGAAATAATTCTTTTAACATATTTTTTAACCCCTTTGTTTTTCTTTCTACCCCTTAGGCACTTTCA
This sequence comes from Clostridia bacterium, assembly GCA_045614835.1. GTDB lineage: Bacteria > Bacillota > Clostridia > Christensenellales > UBA1242 > UBA11490. The sequence continues at coordinate 47,258 of JAZLDP010000004.1, forward strand.
TTATATCAGTTATATGCTATCATATACAATACTTTTTTTAAAAATATTTCAAAAATATTTAACTTTTTTCTTATTTTGACATATTCAACTCACTAAAAATCACTAAAAAATGCTCCTTTTTTACTATATTATTTCCTACCTAAAATTGTCTATTTAAAGGTAAAATCTTAGTATTTATTATGTTAATCATTTAACTATTGTTTTTTATACTTTTTTATACTTAATCATAACACTATATTTATTATTAATCTTTTAGTGTTATTATTAATCTTTATACTATGATTATTTATAAATATAGTACTATACTTTAATATATTTTTATATTTAATTGTTAGAAAAATACTAAATTATAATTTATGTATATACTTAATTTAATCTAGATTTAAATAGTATTATACTTAAATATAATATAGTATTAATCTAATATAGTATACTATTATTATGATTAATCTAGTATATGTGTGTGTGATTCGTTGTTATTGTGTCATATTCAACCATTAAGCACCTAGCACAAGCCTAATATGACATAAAAGCCCTAAAGCCCTTAATCGTTTAGCCTTGTCATATTCAACGCTACTACAACGATATCAAGTCGAAAGTGGCAAACCCCTTAACGCCTCTTGCTTGGTCGTTGGTTCAATATGGCATTAATACCCATTGACTAGCCAAAAGCCGACCACAAGCCCAATTTAAGCCCTTAAATAACCATCTGAAATCACGTATTCAAAGGTAAAGTCTTGGAATACATCGTTTTGACTACCCACGAAATCCCCCTCCTATGCGTTTTCGCGATAAGATTGGAAAGGGTTTTGAGGGAAAAAGAAGGTATTGCCTACCCCCTAGCCCCCCGATAGCGAACGCACACCCCCATATCATATCAAA
>JAZLDP010000005.1:0-4163 GCA_045614835.1 Clostridia bacterium
GTGATGCTCTAAGAAATCTTTAACTTCTAGTCCTCTCTTGTGAGGATGTAAAGTAATTTTAGTTTTATGAATTTCAATACCTTCTGTATTTAGTCCACTAGATACTAGTGACTTAACCAATAATGATGTTGGAAGAAAACGCCAGAAAGTAGAAATAACTAGATGAGGTTCGTATTTTGAAGATAATCTTTCAAATAATTTGTTTAGTGCATCAATGCTATCTGTAGCATAACTAAAGATTTTTTTGTCATCTGTGAAAATGTCCTTAAAACTTGGTGCGTTTTCTGCAAGATATTTGAGGTCATATAGCACTCCATCGAAGTCTAGAAATACATAGAAATCTTCTTTTTGTTCTTGTGTTGCTTTTTTTGTCATAGTACTAATACCCCCTTTTTGATTATAATAACATTAAATTTGTCGAAAATAAAGGGTTTTTGTAAAAATTTTTCAAAATTTTTTTTACAATTTTAAAATAAGGTGCTATACTGGGTGTATAATTTGAAAAAATGGAGGGTTTTAGATGGAAAATCAAGAACCAAAACATTTAAAAGTATTGAGAATAATCGGCTTTTCTATGATAGCCATTGGCGTAGTGTTGTTATTCTTAGGTCTTTTTGTTGTGAAAATGGAGTTTGGTAGCAATGATGAGATTGCTCATCCTGCTGTGTATGTTCCAGGTATATTTTTATGTGTATTTAGTTTTCCTTGCTTGTTCTTGGGGTATAGTGCAAAAATTCAAAAAGCACAAATTGCAACTCAAAAGTATATCCAAGGTGAAACTAAAGCAGATTTAACTGAAATGGCAGATACCGGTGCGGAAATTGTTGCTCCTGCAGTTAAGAAGATTTCAAAAGCCGTTAAAGACGGTGTAAAGAAAGAAACAGTATTTTGCAAACATTGTGGTGTGGAGATTGATGCAGATAGTACATTCTGCAAAAGTTGTGGCAAAAAACAATAGGTTTTGAAAAATAATATGGCAGTTGAGATTTATAGTTATAAATGTACTGCCAATATTTTGTCTGAAATGTTGTTATAAAAATATAACTATATAAAATATAAAAGAGAGAAAGATTATGAAATTTGAAATGTGGTCAATGTGGCATTATATATATCTTGCTATACCAGTAGTAATGTTATTTTTACTTTGGTTAATTACTAGAAAAGCCGGAGATAAGGGCAGATATGCGGTAGGTATTATCTTGGGTCTTATTAATGTTGGAATTATTGTTCTTCGAAATGTAGATATTTACCTAAGAACAGGTTTGGATTTGGAAGTTATTCCTCTACAAATTTGTCATATTGGTAGTTTGATTGTTGGTTTTGCCTTAATATTTAGATGTAAGTGGTTATTACTAACAGGATTTTGTTTTAACTTAATTCCAGCCATACTTGCTATGGTGTTTGCTGATGCTCTTGCTAACTATGATACTATTCTAAAGATTAGACCTCAAACATATATCTGGGGACATATCTTTATTGTAGTTGGTGCTATTTATGGAATTATGGCTTACAAAAAAGAATTCACATTTAAGAATGCTCTAGGTTCATTGTTCTTTATTTTCCTATGTTTAGGTGGAGCACTTGTTTGCAATAACTTATTCAGAGCTTGGTGGGGTTGGGAGCCTAATTACTTCTATCTATACAATAGCGAGGGAACACCATTATCATTCCTATATAATGTAATTCCAACTAGTACTTATGGTTGGTTCTCTATCAACTGGGTATATACAGGAGCTTTGGTTGGTGTATTCTTAGTGGTATACCTAATCCTATTCTTTATCGCCAAAAAATTATCTAAAGAAGATTAAAATAAAAAAGTCGCTAAGAATAGCGACTTTTTTGTTTGTGTTATTCGCAGTCAAGGATATTTTTGAAGCCTTGAGAGTTTTGCCAGTCTTGAGCGAATTTGTCTACTGCTTTGCCAATATAGTCTTTGTTAACCATTTCGCTTAGTAGTTCTGGTTGAAGTGTAACAGCGTCTGCACCAGCAAGAATTGCCTTGGTTACTTGTTCGCCGTAGTGGAAACTTGCAGCCAAAATTTTAGTTTTTGCTCCGCTTCTATCAATGTCCTTGCGGATTTCGTTGATGATTGCTTCTGCATCTGCATCACGGCTCTTAATTCTATTGAAGTAAGGTGCTAGATAGTCTACTCCTGCAGCAACAGCAATCATACCTTGAATTCTAGTATAAATTGCAGTAGCAGTGATTTTGAAACCTCTTGCCTTTAGTTGTCTAATAGCCTTTAAGCCTTCTTCGGTTACTGGTATTTTGATATATACTTCTTTGTCGATTTTCTCAACAATTTTCTCTGCTTCTTTGATAATGTCTTCAGCACTAGTAGATACTACTTGAATGTGAAGTGAACGGTTCATACCGATAATCTCACGGATTTTTCTAAAGTGGTTGAAGAAATCTATTTTGCCCTCTTCTTTGATAATACTTGGGTTGCTTGTAACTCCACAGTAAGGGTAGATTTCAGCATATTTTGCTAATGTCTCTAAATTAGCGTTGTCAAACATTAATTCCATATTGTTTCTCCTCGTCTTTTGTCTTTACCATGATAAAATTAGCATTAAAAATACTTTTAGTCAAGTGGTTTTTGAAATTAATTTAAATAATTTTTCAAAACCTATTATTCGCTTAAACTTAACCACTCTGTCATTAAATTTTCGAGTGTCAAATTCTCTTTGTCTATCTCTGCTTGTATCTCCATAATTTTAACATAATCCGAGCAGATTTCTGGGTTTTCAAGTGTTAGTTTTAGTTTAGCAATCTCATTTTCTTTCTCTTCAATTTGCTTTTCTAACTTCTTTTTCTTAGCCTCATTACGAGCCTTTTCTTTATTCAGTAGATATTGGTTCGGTTGAGCCTTTTTAGTAAGAGGGGTATTATCTACTTTAGTAATAGTGGTTTTAGATGGGGTGGTATTATTGACTAGGCTATTTTGTTTCTCTTCGTACTCTTTGTAAGTAGTGTCTTTTAGATATCTACCCTCGCCATTTTCAAACACAATTAAATGTTTGGCAATTTTATTAACGAAATATCTATCGTGAGAAACAAATAATATTGTTCCCTCGAAATTTAGTAGCATTTTTTCTAGTGCTTCTTTACCGACAATATCTAAGTGATTGGTTGGTTCATCTAGTATTAGGAAGTTAGGTCTTCTTCTTAGGATTTTGCATAATTCTAGTCTAACAAGTTCGCCACCAGACAATGATTTTAGACTTTTGAATACATCATCTTGAGTGAACATAAAAGAACCAAGAATTGTCCTAGCAGACTGTGTATCTTCCTCTGGAAATTCTCGTAAGAAACTATCCAGTACAGTTTCGTTATTTATATTGTTTGTAGCAGTTTGTTGGTCAAAATATCCTATCTCTACATTTGTACCGAACTTAACTTTTCCGCTAAGCAAAGGGATTTTGTTAACAAGGGACTTTAGTAGTGTTGACTTGCCAAGACCATTACCTCCAATAACTCCAACTCGGTCTTTCTTTAGAATTTTGAAGGAAATCTTGGTTAATGGTTTGTCATAACCAATTTCTATGTTTTCGGCAAACATAACATCATTTCCGCTCTCAATTTTTGGTTGGATTTTGGTTGAGAAGGCTTTGTTGTCTGCTTCTTGAGGACTATCAATTACAGTCATTTTGTCTATCTGTTTTAGTTTGCTTTGTGCCATACTTGCTTTAGTTGCTTTGTACCTAAATCTATCTGCAAGTGCTTGTAGTCTATATTTCTCTTTGGTGTAGGCATTGTAGTCTTTTAGTTGTTTCTCATAGTCGAGAAGTTTTTTCTCTGCAAATGTGGAGTAGTTGCCTATATACTTTTTTATTTCGTGTCTTTCGATTTCGTACACGATATTTACAAATTTATCTAGGAATGCTCTGTCATGTGATACAACAATGATTGCTTTTGAGTAACCAGCAAGGAACTCTTCTAGCCATTTGATTGCTGTTATATCTAAGTGATTGGTAGGCTCGTCTAGTATTAGTAAATCTGGTTTGCTAAGAAGCAGTTTAAGTAGGGCAATCTTGGTTCTTTGTCCACCAGAGAACTCATTAAGCTTCTTAATCTTGTCTTGCTTGTTAAAGCCGAATTTTTTAACAGCTTGGTTGAATTCTTTAAGGTATGTATATCCGCCAATCATATCATAGGTGCG
>JAZLDP010000006.1:0-6238 GCA_045614835.1 Clostridia bacterium
TTTTTCCTTTAGTCATAATAGACATAAAGGACTTAGTTATTTCACTACGATTTTCAAAATCCAACAAAGAGAAGGAATTGAGTCCCATATATGAATTATCATCAATTGTAAGAGCAACACCAAATTTGTTGTTGTAAATCAGATAATAGTCCCATTCTTTAATGCGTAATTTTTTGGCTTTAATGTGATTTCTATCATAACTTTTGATTAGACTAGTTGCATAACCACACTCAACCAAATGACCATTTCTATCAAGCAAATTACCTGACACTGTTATCTTTTTCTGCATAACTATCTCCCCTAACAAAAACTTCATTAAATTTATCTAAAATTTCTCTATATTCTCCGGTTATAAATGCACCTGCTTCTCTTTTAATATTAGCAGGAATTTCATAATAAGCACCGGCAATACCACAAGCAATACTTGCAATAGTATCACTATCTCCGCCAATCGATATACTCTTTCGAAGAACATCTTCAAAAGAATTACCCTGCAAGAAACACGCAATCGCTTCAGGAACTGAATTGATTGCTTTCATTTTGAAATAATATTTCTCAGTTAAATCATTTAAATCATAATCTAATGACTTACCAATCATACCCTCTGCAAATTGTTGTATCTCTTCTTTAGATACTCCATTTCTAGCTAAGAACACTGCACCTGCCACTGCTTTGCCACACGCAAGTGTATCTTCGCCACCGTGAGAACATACTATAGACTTCTCCGCCTCTGCCAAAGTCTCTTCAAGAGTGTCAAACGCATAGCCAACAGGAGAAATCCTCATAGCACAGCCATTACCATAACTCTTGTACTCCTCTTTGCCAAGCAACCAATTGATAAAGCCATTACCAAATTTACTTCTTCCATAGATATCTAATCCCAAATCTTTTTCTTTTAGGCCATAATATCTAATACTCTTCTCGTAATCTCCATCAGTAAGAATTGCCTTAGCAACCGCACAAGTCAAAATACTATCATCTGTAAAACTAGATTTATCACTAAAAAGTGGAGTTTTCTTATCTAAAACACTGCGTCTTCTATCCGCATCAATTGTTTTGCTAGTGAACCACTCCATCTCCAAAACTTCGTGATAACTACCAACAATATCTCCAATAACCGCACCGTAAATATCTGCCATTTTATCTCCTAATACTCACCAAACAAAAAACACCTTACGCTAACTAAATAATTAGAGTAAAGTGAATAATATATTTACATTACCGGACCAATCTCTCGTTCTGGTTCTAAGCCTGTCATATTTTGCCAAACCTTAGACATAGCTGGACTATCAACATATCCACTACCATCTACTGCAATCATAACACTAGCCTTATCTATAATTAAAGTTTGCGTTTGCTTTTGTATTTCAGAAGCAAAAACCAAACGAACTCTAGGCAACTTATCAAGACCAACATAAACATCAACATCTTGAGGTTCTGCTTGGTAAGATGCTGGAAGGCAACCGCCTTGCAATAAGTTTCTACCAAAGTTGCTCCAATTAAAACTTTGCAATTGCTCCATAGATAGAGTTCTTTTTGTTTGCTCTGGTGTAAGTGGTGCATACTCAGTTTTTAATGCACTATCTTTATTTTTATTATGAGAACCTGTTACAAAACTTTTAAAATCATCAAAGAATTTTCCCATAAAAGCACTCCTATTTTTTCTTATTCTAACACAAGCAAAATAAAAGTGTCAATTTTTAAAATACTATACACACGAAAAAAAGAGCATATTTAATGCTTTAAATATACTCTTTTACTTAGATAAATCTTCCAAATCCATAATAAGTTTTTGATTGGCATAAGCCTTTGCTGTAATTGCTTCATCTTTTACTTCAAGCAGTGCTTGATAAGCAACTTTGGCTTTGGCCGCAATATTGGGATTAGGAGAACTAGATAAATGCAATAAACAACTAAGCATTGTTGGTGTATCGTATATAGCTTTTGCAAGTTGTTCATTTTCTTGCATAACTTGTTCACTAGGAACTTGGTTATAAGGATTAGTATTATACATTTTGTCCTCCTTTTAAAAACTTTAATATTACATTTCAATAATATCTTGTGTCATTTGTTTGATTGCAGCATAAGCCTTTTCCAAATCCACACTAGCACACATATCGATTAATTCATCAATCGCCTCATTAGACAGAATTTCCATAGCATCAACATCATCTCTAGTAACTTTAGCATAATCTGGCAATAGTGACAAAATAGTTCCAGGGTGCTTTTGCATTAAATATTTATTATTCCTATGATAATCCCTATACAAAATCTCTTGAATATATAGTTGATTTTCATACTCAATTTCTCTATATTTAGGGTTGCTAAGCAAGTACTTATAAAAGAACACTTGGTCGGTAATTAAATGCAGAAAAAATCCTTTGTTAAAACTACTCTCAATATCCATCTCTTCACAAAAGGCTTGAAGATTAACCTTGTTTTCAATACTCTCTGTATAAGTCCTATTCCTACATCTTGCTGAAAAATGTGTAGGCTTCTTATCTTTAACCAAATCTGGAATTAAATTGCCATTAAGAAACATATATTCACTTGCCACATTATGTCTTTTGCAGTACTCTTCTCCAACTATTTGGTGTATCATAAGTGATGCCATAACCCCAACCCCCTTTTATTCAAAATTCAACAAAACAATCTTTAAATTAAATTAGTTTATCATACAATTTTCAAAAAAGATAGAGGGTTTCGAAAAAAAGTTTAAAAATTTTTAAGATAAATTTTATATAGAATTTATTCTTCAAACTCCGAACAAAAACTCAACCTAACAATGAACAAAAGCACAAATTAGTTGTTAGAAAATTTAATTTGTAATAAAATATTAAAAAGAATACTAAAGTAGAGGCAATTTATGGACTTTCAATTAAATTTAACTTTAACAGAATTACGCAAAAGAACCAGCAAAGACTATTTGAAAAACATTACTTTTTTAAGTAGTAAAGATGACGCATATAGAAACTTAAACGACAAGGATAAAAGAATTCTTGCGTATCTAGACAAAGCTGGTAAACTATTTGACACAGTATATCTAAAACAAGATAACAAATACAACTTAGAATTCCTAGACTATCTTAATAAAGAAATCAAAAAAGGCAACGAAAAAGCAAAACTTACAAAGATATTGTTTGATGCTCAAAAAGGAATGTTTTCTCCCGACTATGAAGGAGAACAAATTAAACTTGTCAAAAACCTTAGCGAACCTATTGGACTAAACTTTTATCCAGAGGAATTAACTACTGAGCAGTTTCATAAAATTATTAATTCAATGTTAGATAAGGGTCAAACAAAGGAAGTTAGAGCAATATTATCCCAAAGAACTATGGTTCGCTTTGATGGAGACAATCTAATTGGCATAGACTATGTAGATTATTTCAAAGAGGAGTTTACTCAAGTTGCAGATTATATAATAAAAGCATCTAACCTTTGCGACAAATCCGAAAAACAATTTGCCAAGTTTCTTCGCCTTCAGGCAAAAGCCTTACTCTCAGCCAACCCAAAACTTGATGCAAAGGCTGACATTGTTTGGGCAAAAACAACCAATTCTAAGTTCGAGTTCACTATTACTAGAGAATGTTATGATGATAGAATTACAACCACAATTCTAGAAAACGAACAGCTACTTAACAGACTAAAGAAATTAAAAATTAATGTATATAGTAAAGATTGTTTAGGTGCTAGAGTTGGCCTTGTAAACAAAGAAGGAACCGAACTACTAACAAAACTACACAACCTTAATTCTATTGCCGAAAAATATATGCCTTATAGAGAGCAGTACTCTAACAAGAAGAAAAAACCTTCTATTCCTCAAACAGCGCTTGATGCAGATATTGTCAATCTATATGGTAATGAAGGCGAGTTTAGAGCTGGAATAGTTTTAGCACAAAATCTTCCTAATAACGACAAACCATCTCTACAAATGGGTGGAGGAAGAAAAAATATTTATCATAGACAAATACGCCTATCTGGCAGTAATAAAATTGCTAAAAAATTACTTAAGACCGATACTCTAAAATACTACAATCGTGAAGCCTGTCATCTAGGCACAATCTGCCACGAGAACACACACACCCTAGGACCTGCATCTTACACTCTAGGCAAATACTCAGCAATTATTGAAGAGTTCAAAGCAGATATGGGAATGTTTGCATTCCTAGACAAATTCATTGAGGCGGGAGAATTCACTGAGGACACTGCTAGAGAAATAATTGTATCTGACCTAACAGATAGTTTCTTAAAAGCAAAACCAAATCTTACTCAAGCACATAGAGTAAGAACTGTTATGATACTTAACAGATTACTTAAAGAAAAGGCTATCGTATTAGACAGCAAAAACAAACTAAACTTCGACTATAACAAAGTAATCGCAACTTCCAAAATTATGATGAGCGAACTAATTGAACTTCAACTAAGTTGTTCTGTAGAGAAAGCCGAGAAATATATCAACAAATATTTCAAGTGGACTGATGAGATGAAAAGAGTTGCAGACATAAAAAAGAAAGCCTCAAAACTACTTAATGGCAAAACTACCGCACCACTTTCTCAAGAACTGCAAAAAATGAAGATATAAAAAAAAGCACCTAGGAAAACCACTAGGTGCTTTTTTATTTTTCAAACACGAAACTATCAACCACTTCCGAAACCGAACGGATATTGTCAGGCATTCTAGTTAATGGTTTTGAAAAAGATTGTCTTCTATCAACTAGATAATCAATATACTCTTCCGCCAAGATAACAAAATTTTGATTATCAATTACAGGAGCTTTTCCCTGCCCATTTCTATTAGCTTTTGAAATATCATAATCAAAAAAATCCGACTTATTGCCAAGACCAACTATTACACTAGTAATATCATCAAAACTATAAGAATTAGAACTCTCATCATACACCATAGCAATTTGATGTTTTACAGGCATTCCATTATCACAAACAACACAATACGAACTTATACCAACCTGTTCCAAAAGCAACTTATAATATTGACTAATAGAACTACATATTCCAACATTATCAAATACCGTTTTATGCAACTCCTCTACCGGACTTCTTCTATTACGAAGCCTTCCCTCTGTAATTCGTTCGTTTTCTGCAATTTTATCTAGTAGCGAAAAATCATATTGTACACTATCACACAAATAAGAAAAGATTGCTTGTCTCTTTTGGTATTGAGACATACTATCTACCTCAACTTCAGCAAAAATATCTTTTATTCTACTTATTAATGTTTGTCTTAATAATTCATCCATAACAACACCCAAAAATCTTTATACCTTTATGATAATATAAAACCTATACCTTTTTCAAGTACTTGTTTTAAATTAAACAAAAAAAGATTGAGGCTATTCTCAATCTTTTACTTTTCTTCTAAACCAAGAGCGTTTTTCTTTCTTCTCTTGTTTCTTTTCTTCTTTTCTTTCTTGAATTCTTTTATCTAATTTCAATATATGTTTATGCTTTTCCGGCTCTGGCTCAACCTCTCTACCAGTTAGTTTTCTAAATGTATCTGACACCACTTTCACTGGCTTTAATATGGACTTTTTTATATCCTCAACATCTTGTTTGATTGCTTTGTCAAATAGGTCAATTTTATTCTCGATAATTTCCACAACAATCTCAAGTAGGATTTGGAACACCCATAGAATTATCATTAGGGTTGCAATAATTGTAGATATAGCAGACACTTTGGTTGTTGCGGTATAAATACCATAAAGCATTGAACCTAAAGTAAACGCTCTAATACCTAGAGTTACCCATTTATAAGTTCTTTTAACCACCATTTTCGCAGTTTTATGTCCAGTAGCATTTATTATAAGCTCGAATATTGTATAGGCCACAAACAATGACGCAAGTACAATATTAACAGCGAATATTCCTGTCTGAGATATTAACGCATACAAAAAATATGCTGATGTAAATACTAATGAACCTATTTTAAAAACTCGTGAATATCTCTTGAAGTCTTCCTTCAAAATTTCAACTGCTTCTTTTGTATACTTGAACATATTTTCTCCAATATAAAATTTAATTATTTTTCATTTACTCTTTCAAGCAACACAATACAACATAACTCTATGTATTCCTTTTCCCAAGCATCACATTCATTATTAACTATATTAAATAATTTTTTGTCAGGAATGTTTTGAATTGAGACATACCAATTTTTATATTGTTGCTTTAAATTATTTAACTGTACCTGTGTAATATCTTTTACTATTTCTTGCGCCTT
>JAZLDP010000007.1:0-1776 GCA_045614835.1 Clostridia bacterium
TAAAAATTATGAAAAAATACGAAGAAGCAAAAGTACAAGTAAAGGCACAAGAAATCGCAGATAAGGTTCTAAAAATGTCAGATGCAGAATATTCTAGATTTGTTAGAAAACTTCAAGCAGAAATCAATATGCTTAATGCAGGAATTGATGAAACACAAGGCAGACTAGATGATTTAAATAATAGACCAGTTAAAAAATTGGCTGAAGGGGATAGTAATTTGATTGTTCTTTTAGGCGGAGCGGCTGGTTTTGTTGGAAGCATTATTGCCTGTGCTAATCAACTAGCACCTATCGACTTTGTTGATACATTAATTATGGGTTCTAGTGCTATGGGAGCTACTGGTATTGGAGTAATTGCTGGAGCGTTGTCAGCAGCAATGCTTGAAAGCAATCCAATTGACAAAGGTATCAAGGGTGCTCAAAAATACTTCAACAAAAGAAGACTTGCAAAATTGCAAGATAGACTATTTGAGAAAGATGCTATTATGGATGAAATCTGTGAGGGTGCAGTTTCTCAAGGTATGGGTCTAAACGACTAATAAAAACAAAAACAAGAGCGAGGGTTTCGCTCTTTTTTTGTTGAAAAAACAACACCTAAGCGAGTTAGGTGTTGGAATAAAATCAAAAATCAAAAACATAACAATCTTGTAATCGTTCAAATATTGTTTAGTTGATTACAGTGAAGTCTATAAAGTGTACTCTATCTACAAATGGGGTTGTGATAGGAGTAGATAAATTAGTTGACAAGTATTTCTTGTTGTCATCTGGAAGAACTGTGATTGCATCAGTTTCGCTCAAGATACAACCTACTATATTTGCGCCACTAGAAATTCCAACTCCAAGAGATAATTCTCTTGCTAGTTTTTGAGCCATAGCAATAGCATCATTATCTGTAATTTGGATAACATTATCTACTAATGTTTTGTCGTATAGGTCTGGTAGAATTTCATCACTAAGTCCTTGTAATTGATGCTTTCCAAAAGGTGCGTTTCCTGTGATAATTCTAGCATTTTCAGGCTCAATGGCTGTTATTTCTAGATTTAGTTCTTCTTTGAGAACCCCGCCTATTCCACTAAGAGTTCCGCTTGTTCCTATTCCTGCTACAAAGGTTTTTGCAGTAGATAATTGGTCTTTGGATTTAAGAATTTCTCCAGCGGTCAATTCTTTGTGTGCAGTTTTGTTACTAGGGTTGCTGAATTGTTCGGTGCAGAAATATTCTTTTGTTTCAACCATTTCTTTGCATAGTTTGAATGCACTTGTGAAGTCCTCGGTTTCAATAAGTGTTGCACCATATAGTCTTATTAGTTTCTTGCGTTCTTCACTCATTGTCTTAGGCATAATAATTGTTGTAGGATTGCCAAGTAGATTAGCAATAGCACATAGCGATAACCCCATATTACCACTAGATACTTCAACGATTTTGTCGCCAGTTTTCAGTCTGCCTGTGTCGTAGGCATCTTTTAGAATTTGATAAGCAACTTTGTCTTTGATACTACCTGTAAGGCTATACCATTCACATTTTGCGAATATATGTCTACAGCAGCAACAACAATCGCCATCCAAGGTATATTTGATATCGATTAGAGGTGTGTTTGTTATTGACTTTTTGATTTTATTTAACTGTGAGATATATTCCATAATGTTTCATCTCGAATTCGCAGGTAGTACTGCTAAATCTTGCTCCTTTATATTATTTCACCTAGAGGTGATATTACATATTATGCTGAAAGAGGTTTCGCTTGTCAATACAAATTGTGAAGAAAAATGCAAAAGTTT
>JAZLDP010000008.1:0-6296 GCA_045614835.1 Clostridia bacterium
TTTTGTATATTTTGTTAATAAAAATCTATTATAGGTTAATTTCATTTTATTAAAAAAAAATACTATGTTATAATGTTAATAAGTTTACGCATAGAATTATAATTTAATATATATTAAATTAAGTTATTATAATTCTAACTATAAACGAAATAGAGGTAATATTTTTGGCTGTTTATTCTACAAAGACTAATAGAAATAAATCTAGAAATAATATGCTAAGGTTAGGCTGGAGCCTGATTAGCATTTTTTCTGTTTTGTTACTTTTAGTTGCTTTCAACTTTTTTAATATTATTTCAATTATTGTTTTAGGCTCTATTGGACTTTTATTTTATCCAATTTGTTTATTCTTTATATTTATTGGTATTATGCTTGTTGTTAATAAGCACATCAAAGTAACTAAAGCAATCATACTGTTCTCGATTGCTTGGTTGTGTGTGTTTGTTTTGATTATGCAAATGCTTACTTCAAAAAATATCGATTTAACATTTTCTAAATATATGAGAACAACTTTCAAAGAACATATTACAGCGGGTGGTGTTCTATTTGGTGCAATTCTATATCCAATTAATTATCTTACTCATAAAGTTGCAACTTATATAATACTTACTTGTATTCTTGTTGTTTTATCTGCTTTCTTAATTGATAAGATTAGAACATTTGTTATTGCTAGAAATACATTTGCCGTAGAAGATACCTCTAGTAATACAATGGAAATTCAGAATGAAATCAATGATGAAGTTGATGAAGAAATGGCTCTTGAGAGTGAATATGTTGCACCAGTTAAAAATGATTTGATTGATGATGATGTATTTATTGAAGATGAAGAAGACGAAGAAGAAACTTCTAGAGATGAAGCTTTAAGAAAACTTAGACTTAGACCTGAAAGAACAATTGATGACTTACAAAAAGTTGTTGAGCAATCTGAAGAAGAGGAAGAAGAGACTTTCAATACAACTTCAGTTCAAAATCCTACAATATCTCAACAACCTCAGAGTTCTAAACCAAATATAATTGTTCACGATGATGATATAGGATTTAATGTAAACAAGTTTGTATTCGAAAACAAAACTAGTGATAAAGTTGTTAATACAAAATCCGAAGAAGAGATTAAAGCTGAAGAGCGAAAGAAAGCAGCACTTGACTTTATTAATATTTCCAAAGGTAAATTCCAAACAAAAGAATTACCTAAGGGCATTGATAATGTTAAAGATGATAAGAAAAAGATTTCTTCAGTTCAACAATCTCCACAAACCCCTAGTATTCAATTTACTCCAGTAAATAGCAAACCTACTAATAATACATTTGTTACTCCTAACAATTCTAATGTAGGGCAAAATAATTCTACTAATAGATTTAATCCACCTAATAACATACCTCTAACAACAGGATTTAATCCTGCTGATAATATGGTTAGTAGACCAGTTAATAATAATCCAAATAAACCACTTGGTGTTGTTGATGCTGGATTTACCAAAATTAGTAACCTTACTGCGCAACTTGGTTCAAATAATCAAAGTAAAGATTTGTATGATGATAACTTATCTAAGCAGTCTTTTGAAGAGGGTATGAATAATGGTGGTTCACAAACTATTGATATTCCAGACCATTTAAAACCACAAAACAATAAGTTTGTACCTGAAAAAGCCAGAAAGGAATATACTGGTGAGGCTAATGAAAACATTGTTGAACCAACAAAACCTACAGCGGTTCAAATAGGAATTAATGACCCAATTGTTAGCAAACCAAAAGAGATTAGAATTCCTAAGCCATATAAGAGACCGCCAATTGACTTGCTTACTAAGTATGATAGTCAAGTTAATGTGGATTATGATGCACTTAATCAAACAGCTGAGGAAATTGTTTCAACACTTAAAGACTTCAAAATTGATACGGAAGTGCTTAATATTGTTCAAGGTCCAACCTTTACTTCATTTGAAATGAAGATGAAACCTGGTATTCCTGTAAATACTATTTTCTCTAAAGAAAATGACTTAAAGATGGTTCTTAGAAGTGATAAGATTAGACTTCAAGTGCCAATTCCAGGTAAGAACGCTTTTGGTATTGAAGTCCCTAATGCAAAACGACAGATGGTAGGATTGAGAGATATTATCGAAAGTCCAGAATTCCAAAATTCATCTTCTCCATTAACTATTGCTTTGGGTAAAGATATCTATAACAATTGTAAAGTTCATAAGATTGATAAGATGGTTCATACTCTTGTTGCTGGTGGAACTAACAGTGGTAAATCTGTATGTCTTCATACTATGCTTATTAGTTTGCTTTATAAAGCATCACCAGATGAATTGAAGCTTATTCTTGTAGACCCTAAAAGAGTTGAGTTGGGCTTCTATAATGATTTGCCTCATATGCTTATTCCTAAAGCAATTAATGATGTAGACAAAGCCGTTGCAGCACTTGAATGGCTTGTTAAGGAAATGGAGCGTAGATATACTAGACTTCAAAGCATCTATGCTAAGAATATAACAGCCTACAACAATAGCCAAGAAGTTAAGTCAGGACAACTTGAGAAAATGTATTATATCGTAATGATATTTGATGAAGTTGGCGACTTTATGACACAGGCTAAAAAAGAAATTGAAGAAAGTGTTAAGAGACTTGCTGCTATGGCTAGAGCGTGTGGTATTCACTTAATTCTTACAACTCAAAAGCCTAATGCTGAAGTTATTACAGGTACTATCAAAACAAACTTGCCTAGTAGAATTGCCTTTGCTGTTACAGCCAATGTTGATAGTAGAATTATACTTGATACATCTGGTGCAGAGTCTTTGCTTGGAATGGGTGATATGTTGTTCTTACCTCAAGGAGCAGGTACTCCAGAAAGAATGCAGTGTGCATTTGTAAATGATGAAGAAGAATTACCTAATATTCTTAGATATATTAAAGAAAACAATGAAGCTATATTTGATGAAACTATTGAAGATGAGATGTTTAATAAAAAAGAGGGATTTGACCCAACAAGTGGTAGTGCTGATGATATGTTAGACCCACTAATCAAAGATGCTATTAAACTTATTATCAAAACAAATCGACCAGCCGCCGGTTATGTTCAAAGTTTCTTTGGTATTGGTTGGCCAAGAGCAAATAAAATTATGACACAACTAGAAAAACTTGGTTATATATCTACTCCAGATGCTAAGAAAAACCGTAAGATATTCTTAAGTGTTCAAGAGTTTGAAGAAAAGTATGGGGAGAGTATTGACGATTAATATGAGAATAGATGAACTAAAAGACAAGAAAGTCGGCTTTATATCCCTAGGTTGCGATAAAAATCGAGTTGACTTAGAAAAAATGATTTTTAATATATCTAACTTCGGAATGAAGTTAGTTACAAACTCTGAAGATGCTAACATAATTATAGTTAATACTTGTGCATTTCTTGAGAGTGCTAGAGCAGAAGCAATCGAGAATATTCTAGATATGGCTGAACTTAAAAATTCTGCCAATCTAGAAAAATTGATTGTAACTGGTTGTTTAAATGAACTTAATTATCCAGATTTAGAAGAAAGTCTACCAGAGGTAGATAAATTCGTAAACATAAAGGATAATGACAAAATTGTAGAAATTATTGCTAATTTGTATGATACCGAAGCACCATACAATTGTATTGATGATAGAATTCTTACAACATCTTCGCATTATTCGTATTTAAAAATTTCTGAAGGCTGTAACAATTTTTGTACATATTGCCTAATACCTTATATTCGAGGTCGTTTCAAATCTGAACCAATTGAAAAATTAGTAGAAGAAGCAAAAAGACTAGCTAGTAAAGGTGTTAAAGAACTGATTATTGTTGCTCAAGATGTTACTAAATATGGTCTTGATTTATATGGGAAAAAGATGCTAGTGCCTCTTCTGCAAGAACTATCAAAAATTGAAGATATTAGATGGATAAGATTACTTTATTGCTATCCTGAAGAAATTGATGATACGCTAATTAATGAAATTAAAACCAATGAAAAAATTCTTAAATATTTAGATATACCTCTTCAACATATTTCTTCAAGAATTCTTAAAGCTATGAATAGGCGTTCTGATTATAATTCAATCATTAAATTATTTGATAAGTTATATTCAGAAATACCTAATATAGCTCTTAGGACAACCTTTATACTAGGTTTTCCTGGTGAAACTGAAGAAGATATCGATTTAATTGAAGAGTTCCTAATTAAATACAAACTTACTAATGTTGGCTTCTTTGCTTATAGTAGGGAAGAGGGAACAAAGGCATATGATTTACCTAATCAAATTGATGAGGAAACTAAACTAGCTAGAGTTGACCGACTAGCTGAAGTCCAATTTAATGTTGTTGAAAATAACAATGATAATCAAATTGGCACTGAAACAACAGTCATAGTTGATGCTGTTGAAAATGGTTATTCAATTTGCAGGAACTACACTCAAGCCCCTCTAATTGATGCTAATATATATATAGATGAAGAACTAGAAATTGGAAACTTTTACAAAGTTAAAATTACAAACAAAACAGATTATGATTTACAAGGAGAAAAATTATGAATTTACCAAATAAAATAACATTATCAAGAATTATACTATTACCTGTATTTCTAGCAGTTGGTTTAATTGCATTCCCAGGTAACTACTTTGTTGCTGCTGGTTTATTTATTTTACTAGCTGTAACAGACTTCTTAGATGGCTATCTTGCTAGAAAAAATAATATCGTTACTAATCTAGGAAAATTCCTAGACCCAATTGCAGATAAATTATTATGTACCACTGGTCTATTACTTATGATTGTTGGTGAAAATCCAATCATTCCTAATCCATTTGGAATTATCTGTGTATTCTTAATCCTACTTAGAGACTATGCTGTTACTGGTCTTAGACAAATTGCTCAATTAAAGGGCGTTATTATTGCTGCTGATAAATTAGGCAAAATCAAAGCTAACTTCCAATATGTTATGACTGTTTGGGGATTTGTTGTTGGTGGATTACTAGCTATTGATAGTATTGCTGACACATTATTTGTAGACATTATGAAATATGTATTCTATGCTCTAGTTGGTATTACAACCCTTATTGTTGTTATTTCTGGTATTATGTATCTTGTTAAAAATGGTAGTGTATTCGCTGAAGACAAAAAAGAAGAGAAAAAGCAAGAACCTGCAAAAGTAGAAGAGACAAAAGTAGAGAAAACTGAAGTAAAAGAAACTAAAAAAGCAACAGCTAAACCTGCTACTGCAAAGAAAACTACTTCTACAACTAAAAAAGCACCTGCTAAAAAGACAACTACTACTAAGAAAACAACTTCAAAGAAAGCATAACATATAATAATTATTACGACTTATGAAGATTGCTATTATAGGAATAAACAACTCATTAATTGATTTATCAAATCAAAATGAGGTTATTGATTTTCTAAAATTCAATATTGTTAAACAAGGGAAGATGCCTTCCCTTATTTCCTATTTTAATAATAGTGTAGATAATATAAGATTTATCCTCAATCAAGGGTATGAAATGCTATTTGTGATAGGTAATGATAGTGTTATATTTAATCATAACCTTAAAGATAATTTAGCTAAAATATTTGGTGTTAGGCTTGAAAAATACAATCCTTGTGAACTAGCAATCAAAGATTATTGTGCAAAGAACAATATTGTATACGAAAGTCAAGAAGAGATGCAAACATTATTTCCAACTAACTCTCAGCCAATATACAAAACAAGTTATTTTGCTAACGGTTTCGCATACAAATATAACAGCACACAAGTATTTATGTTACCTTCTGATATAGATTTTGTAAAAGAAGTATATTCGTTCTCAATACTGCCATTTTTAGCCTCAAATAACGCCCAAACAGCCACTAATGACACAATGACTATAAGATGTTATGGTATGTTAGAAAAAGACTTAAGAGGGCTAATTGAAGAAGAACTTAAATGTCCCGCTATAAAAGTTAATATAGTGAGCACAAGACTAGATAATATCTTATATATAACCTATTCTAATGAACAAATTTCTACTATTCAACCTATTATTGCAGATATTTGTTCTAAATTATCAAAACTAATATATGCTACTGAAGATACAAGTCTATATCAAACGGCTGTTAATTTACTTTCAATCCAAAAAAAGAGACTTGTCTTAGCAGAAACCCTAACCAGTGGTAATATTACTAATCATCTAATGAAACTAAATAGTGATGCGGTAGAGAAAGCAATTACAGTTAATAACTTTGATAGTATTGCCAAACAATTGAAGTTATCTGAAAGAGTGGTTAATCAATTTGGTAAATACAGTGTTAATACTGTATA
>JAZLDP010000009.1:0-8865 GCA_045614835.1 Clostridia bacterium
TTTTTCCTATTGTTATTAATAATGTTCGCCCGTAACGGCATTAAGTTTTTTCATTCTATATATCTCCATTTTAAATTATATTTTTATATTACTTTCGGTAAATTGCCATAAATCAAAAAAAACACCCAGAACTCATAAACCAAATAAGTTTTATCATAGTTTATGTGTCCTAGGTGTAAAATAAAAGCACCAACTAAGGTTATCCTAGTTGGTGCTTGATATTATAAAAATCAATTATCTAACAACAAAAAGTAACCCATAAACTATGTGTTATGAAATTATTATTATTGTTGTTATTATTAATAATTGAGTACATAATTCTCTCCCTAATATTTATACTTCTATATTACCACCTAAAGCACTACTTGTCAATACTTTATGACAAAAAATTTTAACCAATTTCACCTACTATGCAAATATAATTTTTCGGCTAAATATTTAGAAATATATACAATTTGAATAGTACTTTATATATTATATATAATCTATATTATTAGATAAGAAATACATCATTTATAATATTAACCATCTACTAATTTTTTGTGTTTTTAATTATTAACAATATATTGATAAACTGCATAAATACTAAGTTCGCTATTCAGCATATCACTTACTTGATAACCCTTTTCATTAGCTCTAAGAATATAATTACCCTCTTGAGATAACTGCTCTTCAGTTTCAGCAAGAATTACCTTGTCACTATCTTGTTTATAATAGCCACTATCAAGAACTTCATTGTCTTTATTAACTGTTGTATAAGTACTATCTGTATCAAAAGTTGTTGTTCTTTCATTTCTGCCATTTCTTGTTTTTAATACAGCAAGTAACTCATTTTCATTACTTACAAGAAACTCTTCATATACACCTGCCTTATCCTCTTCACTAGCAGTTCCCCAGTTAATCTCAACACTTTCATAAACAAATGTTTTACCCCTTACTTCTATCACTCCAGCACAAGCTGTTAGTAGTACACAAGTAAGTACAAGTAGCATCATACTAAGTATAGCATTTTTCGTTTTCTTCATATTACCCTCCTTAATAATTGTTATCTTTATATTATCAATTATAGATAAAAATCAATATTCAATTAAAATTATAATCTTGTCCTAATAACATAAATTATGTCTTATAATGTCTTGTGATTAAAATAAAAAAAGAAGTAACTTAACATTACTTCTTTTTGCGATTAATAAAATATTATTCATCTTTTACATTAAGTGCGATATGAACATCATCTAATTGTTTTTGAGTAACAGTAGATGGTGCACCCATTAGCAAGTCTTGAGCATTCTTGTTAAGTGGGAATGCAATAACATCTCTAATAATTGTTGTTCCACATAAGAACATAAGTAGTCTATCAAATCCAAAAGCACAACCTGCGTGAGGAGGCGCTCCATATTCAAAAGCGTTGAATAATGCTGGGAATTTGTTAGTAACAACTGATTTATCATATCCAGCAATCTCAAATGCTTTTACCATTACTTCAGGAGTATGGTTTCTAACAGCACCACTAAGAAGTTCTACACCATTTAGAACTAGGTCATATTGATAAGCATAGATATCTAGTGGGTCTTTGTTAAGAAGTGCATCAAGCCCACCTTGAGGCATTGAGAATGGGTTGTGAGAGAACTCAACATTACCATCATCACCTAACTCATAGAATGGGAAATCTACAATCCAAACAAATTTAAACTCGTTGCTAAGAAGATTTAATTCCTCACCAAGTTTGTTTCTAAGTGTTGCAATCAACTTAGTAGCTTTAGTTTGAGTATCTGCTACTACAAACAAGCTCTCGCCCACTTCTAGTTTCATTGTAGTATTGATATAGTTGATTTCTTCTTCACTTAAGAATTTAACCGCACTACCAGTTAAACCCTCTTCAGTATATTTGAACCAACATAATCCTTTACCCTCGTTATCTACAATGAACTTAGTCATTTCATCATAGAACTTACGAGTTTTATCACATTTAGCTTTGATACATTTAATAGTTTTATCTTTAAATACAGAGAATTCAGATTTTGTTAAAACTTCAGTTAAATCTTCAACTTTAAGAGGATTTCTAAGGTCTGGCTTATCAGAACAATAGTCTCTCATAGCATCTTTATAAGTCATTCTTTGGAACTTAGGCTCTAACTCCATACCAGCGAAGTCTCTTACAACTGCTGACATAAGATGTTCAATTACCTCAAATACATCTTCTTGAGTTGCAAAACTCATCTCCATATCCATTTGATAGAATTCACCAGGAGACCTATCTGCTCTAGCATCTTCATCTCTAAAACAAGGTGCAATTTGGAAGTAGTTATCAAAACCACTAATCATTAGCAATTGTTTGAATTGTTGAGGAGCTTGTGGTAGAGCATAGAACTTACCAGGGTTAAGTCTACTAGGAACAAGGAAGTCTCTAGCTCCCTCAGGACTAGAAGAAGTAAGAATAGGAGTTTGAACCTCCAAGAACTCGTGCTCGTGCATATAAGTTCTAATATATTGCATTAGTTTAGACCTAAGAACGATTTTCTCGTGGTTTTCAGGATTTCTTAAATCTAAATATCTATATTTAAGTCTCAAATCTTCTCTAGTTGCTTGTGCTTCACTAATCTCAAAAGGAAGAGCCTTGTTACAAGCACCAAGAACCTCAATATTCTTAGCTTTGATTTCAATATCGCCAGTAGGCATTTTAGGGTTTTTACTTACTCTTTCAAGAACTGTTCCCTCTACTGCAATAACAGTCTCTTTGTTAGGAATTTCTTGTCCATCAAGAATAACTTGAGTTATACCGAAGTGGTCTCTCACTGTCATAAAGGTTAGTCCGCCAAGATTTCTAACAGAGTTTACCCAACCTGCAATTTTAACTTCTTTACCAGCATCTGCTAGTCTTAATTCTCCGCAATTATGTGTTCTGTATTTGTTATGTGTCATAATGTTATTTTCCTTACATTTAATAAAATTAACAACATAATTATACTATTAAATTATTTACTTGTAAAGTCAATTTTTCAAAGTAACAAACTTATTTATTTTAATTCTAGATTAATTATATCTGCAAGTAATGCAACGAATTCTGAGTTAGTAGGTTTCTCCCCTTCACTAAGAACCTCAAGACCCAGAATTCCATTTAACTTAATCATTTTACCTTTCGCAAAAGAAGTCTCAAGAGCGTGTCTTATACCTCTCTCTACTCTACAAGCAGTAGTATCACATTTCTCAGCAATTCTTGGATACATAGTCTTAGTTACACTATTAATACACTCCGGTTCTTGCATTACAAGTTTGATAGCTTCTTTGAGATATTGATACCCCTGCAAATGAGCAGATATTCCAATAGACAGAAATATCTCCATAATTCTTTTGTCAACATATATATTGCCATTATCTTTTAATACTAAATTCTCTTCATCAGTAATCATATCTAATCCTAAATTATTTTGTTTATTCTTTAATCCAATTTTTTCCATTTCCAAGTCCAACCTTATATTTTAGGTTTTTTGCAAAAAACAATTACAATTTACCATCAAACCTGCTTCTTTTCAACTAAAAAATCAACCATTAATCAAAACAACAAAAAAATTTACAAATTTTAGAATATTTTCCTCCTAAAAAGTCGACAAAAGTCGTTTTTATATACTTTTTCTTTCAATTACACCTATCGATAAGCAACAAAAAAAGAGTATGTTTTATACTCTTTTATTATTATATTATCTAGTTTCATCTAAATATGTAGCAAGAATATCTGCAGTATGAAACATAACTGCGTGTGGGAACTTATAATAAGCATCACTAAGGGAATAAGAACCGCCCTTAACCCTCGCATCAAAACCACCCATATGCCAATTAATAATCATAGCCTCTTCCCTAGTAAGTCTCATAAACCCACTAATTATATATACAGACTTTTCGCCGTGGCCATAAGGTAATCCATCTTCTACAGTATAACAAGGATATTGCTCCCAATTACCATTAACTTTACGATTCCTCATTTCAATTTTGTAAATATCAACCTTGCAAATATCGTGAAGTAGAGCACATATGGCAATAGTTTCATCTGATATTTTGTCAGTATAATCATCGCCATATTCACTTCTAATAGTATTTAGAAATCTCTTATACACATTAATAGAGTGCTCAGCAAGACCGCCCTCATAAGCACTATGAAATTGTGTACTAGCAGGAGCAGTAAAGAAATCACTTTTTTGTAGATATTCTAGCAATTCCTTAGCACCATCTCTTTTAATGTTAGTATTGAATATTTCAATAAACTCTTTCTTTAATTCTACTACATCTTTCATTTTTTACACCTAATTTAATTTTCTATGCACTTTAAAGGCAATAGCAAGAGCACCTAGTCCTGCAAAAGCAGTTGAAGTTGGAGACATCTTCTGAAGAATAACCTTCAAATCATCACCATAATACTCCTTTAACTTAGATACCATCTCTTGTCCTTCAGTACCACTTTGTGCTTCTGTAATAATTAACGAATAGTCAGTAATATTTTGACCTTGTTGTCTAACAGTTTGGATAAGTTTAGCAATTGCTTTTTTCCTACCAGAAACTTTCTCAACAACTCGCATCTCACCATCAATGTCAATTGCAACAATATAGTTCACATTAAGGGTTGAACCAACTAGATTACTAGCTTCGACAGCGCCATTTAGAGTTAAGTTCTCCAATGACTTCACTACCATATATGTAGCAACCTTGCTTTTCAATTGATACGAATATTCTACTATCTCATCAATAGTACTACCACTTTTATATTTCAATGCTAATTCTAGAGCAATCATTCCAAGACCAGCAGAGAAATTCTGACTATCTATTAGTTCTAATCTTCTATCGGGATACTTAGTTAGTAGTTTTTCTCTAGCCTTATCAAGATTAGTATAATCAAACATCTTGCCACTGGCATATACATATACAACATCATCACCATTATTAAGTGCAGGTTCAAGTGCTTGTATATACTCTTCTTTTGAAAGTTGTCTATGAGATAACACTACACCCTTTCTAACCTTAGAAAAAAATTTTTCGTAGGTAAAGTCGTCCTCAAAAGAGTGTTCCACATCATTAATCAGGTATGGAATACAAAAACACTCAATTCCTAATTTATGGATTTGTTCAAAATCCAAATCACAACTATTATCTACGAAAAACAAACTCATATATTCACTCTACCCTATTTCATAATTGGGAATAAAACAACATCTCTAATTGATGGTTGTGCATAAAGCATAACAAGCAATCTATCAATACCCATACCAAGACCACTCATTGGAGGCATACCGTGCTCCATAGCAAGTAAGAAGTCCTCATCTAAGTCCATAGCCTCTTCATCACCATCAGCTTTAGCTTTTGCCTGGTCTTCAAGAGTTTCTCTTTGAACAACTGGGTCAACAAGCTCACTATATGCTTTACATAGTTCCTCTCCATTGATTAAGAATTGGAACATTTCAATTACTCTGTTATCTTTGTCACTTCTTCTAGCAAGTGGAACAAGACAAGCAGGATAGTTGAATAAAATTGTTGGGTTAACAATGTTTGGTCTAACCTTTCTCTTGTATACATAGTCAACAACTGCACCTGCAGACTTTAGATAAATAATCTCATCTTCATCAAACATACCAGTTGCAACAACTTGTTTCTTAAGTTCTTCTAAATTCTCTTGTAATGGTAATACATCAAAGCCTAATACTTTATTGATTTCTTCAGCATAGTTAACTCTTGTAAATTCTTTAGAAATATCAAAATCTGCACCATTAACATTAATAGTTTGACCACCAAGCATATATTTAACAATACTACGGATAAACTCTGAGAAGAATTTGATATTATCTTCGAAGTTCCAGTAACTAGCATACCACTCTACTTGAGTAAACTCTTGTAAGTGAGAAGCATCCATACCTTCATTTCTGAAACATTTAGCAACTTCGAATACTCTTGGGAAACCACCAGCAACAACTTGCTTTAAGTATACTTCAGGAGCAATTCTTAAATTACACTCTTTGTCAAGAGCATTATGGTGAGTTAAGAATGGTTTAGCACTAGCACCACATACTGCACCTTGAAGAATAGGTGTTTCTACTTCAACGAAATCATTCTCTTCTAAGTATCTTCTAATAAATGATACAAGTCTACTTCTACCAAGAAGAACTTTTCTGCTCTCTTCATTACTTACTAAATCTAAGTATCTTTGTCTATATCTAGCCTCAATATCAGTAAGTCCGTGATATTTCTCAGGAAGTGGGTTAACAGCCTTAGATAATAGCTTATACTCATAAGTCTTAACTGTCTTCTCACCTGTTTGAGTTGTGTACATCTCACCAGTTACACCAACATAGTCACCAATATCTACATAATCTTTGAAGAATTTGAATTTGTCTTCAGGGATTTCGTTAATAGATAGAGAAACTTGAATTTTGTTATAGATATCACTAATTTGGATAAACATAAATTTACCAAAAGTTCTTCTGAAAGTAATTCTACCTGCAGTACTTACTTTATCTCCATCATTCAACTCTCTAGCTTGAGAAATTGTATGTTTTTCATCAAACTTCTCAGCGTATGGATTGATACCCATTTCTTTTAATTCTTTTATCTTATTAGCTCTAATGTCTACTTCTTTGTACAAATTATTATCTTGCATTGAATCATACCTCTCTTCTAAGTAATTAAATAATTACAATTAAGAATAGCAAACTTAAAAAAAAAAGTCAATAAAAAGACCTAATAAATACTTAGGCCTAATAATTTATTTTTTCTTAATATTTATAGATTTTTTCGTAAACCCAACTACACACCCTATATTTTTTTAGATAATTTCTAGTTTCGCCTATAGGAATATTAATAATAGTCCCATCACTATCCACATTACCAAGTGCTATCCAATTACGAACATTACCATAACCCCAATTATAAGCACACAAACTGTTTATCAAATTCCCATCAAACAAATCAAGCAAATAATTAATATAAAAGCACCCTAGCCTAATATTAATATTCCTATCAAACAACTGCTCTTCACTCACCTCTATACCCAGTCTACTAGCACAGTCAAAAGCAGTCTTAGGAAGCAACTGCATAAGCCCCATAGCACCCGCTTTGGATATAGCATTATCATCATAACCACTCTCAATATTTATAACACTAGCTACTAGACTTTGAGGCAAATTAAATTCTAAAGCATACTCTTCTATCTCTGACCTATACTTCTTAGGAAACAAGACAAACAATAATACCAGTACGACAAGTATTAACACCAAAGATACCGAACCAACAACCACAACTTTTCTCATAAATTATTTTATGTTAAGTTTTCAACATTAATACCTAACATACACCTAATGCAATATTAATAGACTTGGCAATAATATCAGACAAAATATCTACACATTCTTCAATATCTTTGATAGAAACAATCATCTCATTATCATCATCTTCAAGAACTTTTTTAATTGTCTTCAAAAATTGAAAATAATCACTACTTTCAGAACTTTTTCTAGTACTTTGCATAATACTCAAAATCTTATCATATCCAATTCCAAATTTATCAAAAGCAGACCCCACAAAAGTACTCGAAAAAATAAGTAATGGAACACCTATAGAATTTATATTTTCAACCTGTTTACTATCAATGCATTTTCTATTATTACCTACTCCTCCACCAGGACAAATACCAGTATTTGTAACTTGTATAGACCTACCTAGTCTTTCAACAGCACTAGCACAAAGACTATCAATAAGTATTAACCTATTAGGCTTAACTCTACTAATCACTCCCTCCACAATATCAAAAGTTTCTATCCCTGTAAGCCCCATTACAGATGGAGCAATAGCCATAACTTTCGGCAAGTGCTTATTATTGATTGTAATATTAATCTTACCTATAACCTTTGCCCCTAAACTATCCGAACTAATATGCCTATTTCCTAGTCCAACAACTAGAACCCTATCTTCATTTTTTATCTCTCCAAACATACCTTTTAACATATCTGAAAAAACATTTACACACCTATCAATATCAGATTTATCCACCTCTAACATATTAGGAGTACTAAGCAACATATACTTACCTTTAGGTTTGTTATAGATTTTACTCTCTTCTTCTGTTTTTATTTCATAATAGTCTTTTTTAAATCCATTACTATCCTTATCCTCACAAGTCAATTCTTCTCCAGCTTCAGTCAATGGATAATTAAGATAATCAAAAATCAAATCCGAATACTTCATATTCTGTCTCTCCGTTTATATATTTTTAACAAAAAAACGGCTAATGAAAACAAATAATCAAAAAAAGTACAAACAAAATCAAAAATATTCAAATAGTTCTTGCTTTTCAAAATAAAATATGTTAAAATAGTGCAGATTTAACAAATAAATAGATATTAAATTTTAAGGAGAAAATAATGGCTAATATTAAATCAGCTCAAAAGAGAATTAGTACTATTGAGAGAAGAAACCAAGAAAATAGATTTGTAAGAGCTACTCTTAGTACAAAAGTTAAGAAATTAAGAAAATTATTAGAAGAAGGCAAAGTTGCTGAAGCAGAAACTTACAGCAAAGAAGTATATGCTTATATCGACAGTGCTTGTAGCAAAGGCGTAATCCACAAGAACGCTGCTAGCAGAAAAGTTGGTAGACTAGCTGCTGCTCTATACAAGGCTAAAACAACTACAACTGAAGCAAAAGAAGAAGTTAAAGTTGAAGAGAAAGTAGAAGCTAAAGTAGAAGCTACTGAAGCTCCAGTTGAGAAAAAGACAACTGCTAAAAGAACTACTAAAAAAGCAGAAACTACAGAAGAGAAACCTGCTAAGAAAACTACTACTAGAAAAACAACTAAGAAAGCAGAGTAATTGAAAACAAAAAAACACT
>JAZLDP010000010.1:0-22954 GCA_045614835.1 Clostridia bacterium
TGATGGTGCATATTACACTTATATCAATCTACTACTTGAACAATACTTAACAGAAAAAGGTCTAAAAGAATACACTTTAGATGGTTTATTTAACACCTATCAAGGCAACAAATATGAATTCAAAGCAGGTGAGATTGTTAACATTGGTAACTATCCTGCAATTCAAAATTCTAATGTTCTTGTATTCGTAACTGTTTGGTCTGCAAATGAAGTTAAATTTGTATACAATAGCAGTGAAGAAGCTGGTGCTGAGAAGAATACTTCTTACCATACAGGCAAGAACTTTGAGAGCACAGATTCTATTATGTTAGAAGATGTTAAGTTTGACGCCATAAATGAAAATAATGGCGAAAGTGTTCATAGATGGTATATCAAAAACCAAGTTACTGGCGAAAAGATTTATGTTGACAAAGGCACATATTTGATTGGTTTCAAAGGTCAGTTTGGTAGCATTTCTGAAATGAGAGAATATATTACTTGGACTAAGGTTAATGGCAGATATGTTGGTACTATCAATATCTATGCAGAAACACAACAGCTATTCTTAATTGAATATTATAGATTTAACAAAGGCAACTTAGAACTTGCTGGTACAGATACTCATGTATATGATGGATTTACCAATCTTCTAGACCTTATGACTTCTACCGAAGCTCTTAAGGGTATGGGTAATGGTACTGGATATGTGTTCAATGGTTGGGTTGTGTACTCAAGCAACGGTAGAGTTACTTCTGTTGGTGATAATGGATTAGTTTCTGTTACAACACTAACTCTTGATACTGCAATTTTCGCAGACTTCAAAGTATTACTATATGCTGATATTTCTTATATAGTAGAATATGATTATTTGGCCGTAGATGGAGACAAATTCAATACTGTTGATTTAAAGACAGAAACAATTACTTTAATCAAAGATAGAACTCTAGATTATACAAAATCTGCAAACTATAATGTATATCATACAATCAGTAGTATGGTAACTCTTGATGCAGAAACTCTTCTTGATTATGCTGACAAAGGTTACGAGTACTATGGTTATAGAGTTCTTGGCAATGTATATTCTAGCAGAGAAATTAATAATGGTTTCACTCTAGAAATTGATAGTAACAAAATTACTATCCTATGCTATGTTGTAACTACTAGAACTGTTACATACAAACTTGCTTCTCCTGCAAACGAAGCTTTCACAAGTAGTAATTTGGCAGGTAAAGAACAAGTTACTTATACATATGTAATCGGTTATGATAGCAAGGTTGTTGCTGAGAGAGTTTATTCTAACGCAACAGACTATACTGATAACAAGATTTCTTCAGTTACAATCAAAGATATTGCTGTTCGTAAAGAGGGATATATCTTTACTGGTTGGCAACAAACCAAAGATGGTTCTATATTCGCAGATATATATACAAATGGTGATGTAATCACTGTTAATGAGGATATTACTTTCGTTACATACTTCACAACTCCAGAAGCTAACACAATCAAGGGTGTTGTAAGATACCTTGATGAAGCTGGTGTTCTAATGAAAGAAGTAGATGTATGGAACGGAACAGAACATATTCTTCAAGATGGAAGCGGCACTAAATATGATAGTGACCCATATAAGGCTGTTTATAGCTGGAAGAGAAATGGTATCGAATATCGTATTGGTGAGAGATTTGAAATACCTCTTCTAATTGCTGCTGGAGACAAATTCGAATTTGTAGCAGTTGTCAAAGATAAATATATTATTGCTTTCGAAACTTATACAGATAACAAGCCAGAGGCAATTACTACTTTTGCTGATGTTGAGAATCCACTTGTTGGCGTTCCAACACTAGCTGAAGGAATTGAGTTTAGTCATTGGAGATATGAATTAACTCATGATGATGGAACAAAAGAAACAATCAGAATTGCTCATAATGATGCAATTGCATTCAGAAAATCTGATGGTGTAACTCCAGTTAAGTATTCTTGTACTGCTATGCTTGGTGGATATAATCTTCATATTATCCCTGTAGTAGAAGGTATTCATATCTATACTTTAGAAGCAGTTGCAATCAGTGAAGTTACAATCAAGTTAACTGCAACTTCTACAACATCTACTGTTACAGCAGAGATGACTGTTGAGTATGGTGCAACATATCTTGACCCAAGAGAACTTTTAACTGATGAGATGAAGGCATTAGAAACTCCAGATAGAGGTATCTGTGCTTGGACAACAGACCCAGACAATACAGATATTTCACAATATCCAGATACTAGTGTTCTTCAAGCAAACATTACAAAAATTACTAAAAAAGGCCTACAACTTTATGCTGTATGGCAAACAAAATATACTGTAACTTATGCTCTAGAAGATGATACTTTTGGTTATAAGAACTATACTCCAACTTCAAGTTATTACTTCGAGGGTGATACAGTTGCATTTGATGCTAATGTAGTTAAGTCAATTTACTACAAAGGCTTTAACACAGTTTATTATGATAACGGAACTTATATCGTTCACGAGGCTAGTGGTAATGATTACTACTATGTAATTGGTTTTGTTGCATCATTTGGTGGTAGCACAACACAAGAGTATATGCTTAAAGATGGCTCATTCAAAATGCCTGGCAACAATGTTACTCTTACTCCAATCACAAAGACAATTACTTATCGCGTAGATTTCAAAGAAAATGCCGTAGCGACAGGAGATGCAACTCTTTACACAATTTATGCTACAGACATTTCAGAAATTGATTTAACTTCTTACACTGCAGTTAGAAGCAACTTCAAATTCTTAGGTTGGAATACCGACCCAGATGCTGAACTTCCTTTAACTGAAGAAGAAATCGAAGCTTTGGCAAACGAGAATACTACTTTCTATGCTATTTGGGCAAGTAATGTATTTATTTCATTTGCTTACGACGGAACTGAATTATTCAACATTCCTCTTAACAAACAAGGCAAATTGCCAGAGGCTAAAGTAGAATTTTATATGTCTATGACTGAAGAAAGTGTTGAAAACGGATACTTGGTATTCGAGGCACTTAACGGAAGTACTAGAACATATAGTTATAACAACACTTACTATTATTTAAGTCAATATTCTTATAATAATAAAGGTTATGAGACTATTGCAGAACTTTGTGCGCTTGACTTTACAACATCAAGTACAGTTAATTTAATGTTTGAGCAAGTATATACAATTAAGTATATGACTACAAACCCAACCCCTGTTGAGGGTGTGGAAGATGTTGCTGTTGAAATTACTAAAGGTTACTTTACAGCTTTAGGTGGTTTTGATAACACTGGTATTGGTGATTTTGCAGTTGCTGGAAAACCATCAGACATTACTAATAAATACTACGAGACTAATGGCTGGTTAGATGTAAACAACAATTATTATAGATTTGAACAAGTATTAAGTGAAGATGTTCTTTATGTAATTCTACAAGATGCTGAAGAAGCTGTAATTACATTTAACCTAAGCTGGTCAGCTAAG
Organism: Clostridia bacterium; assembly: GCA_045614835.1. Lineage (GTDB taxonomy): Bacteria > Bacillota > Clostridia > Christensenellales > UBA1242 > UBA11490. Next base: position 3,467 of record JAZLDP010000010.1, read on the forward strand.
AGTTTCGAAATTATTCTTAACTACACAGCTACTCCTTATACAAACTTCAAGGCTAACGAAACAGCTGATGATGTAAAAAACAATGTTGCTTGGACAAATATTGCACCAACCAACATTACAGACGAAGAGGGTAATATTGTATCAACAACTTCAACTGTAAGTCTTGTTTATGGTAGTCAATTTGTAATCCAATTTAATGATGATATCTTAGAAAATTATATGATTATTGGTTGGAGTACAACTTTATATCCTCTTGGCTTCTACGGCTCAGAGGAAGCTAAAGATATTGTTTATAGATATATGACAGAAACTGATATGTTCACCTATAGTAATACATATGTCTTTGATAGTGCGTTCTTAGGAGATAATACAAGTTTAGTTATGTATCCTGTATTTGTTGCTGTTCCTAATCACACTGTATATATCAACGCATCTAAGGGTAAATTTACTTATGTAGTAGAAAATGATGAGACAGTGAAGTCTGGTTATATGGCAGACTTTGAAGTTCAACAAGGTTCAAGCGACTTTGACAGTCAAGCACTTAACTTATACTATTACAATGTCCTAACTGTTACCGCAGATAAACCTGAAAATAATTATTACAAATTTAACACAATGACTTCTACTATTGGTACTGCTACAGGTAATACACTTGTTATCAAAGGTGCTGATGCTGGTAGTTGTTCTAACTTCAATGATTGTCACGAAGAAGTTGCTATTACTTATGTAGTAAAAACTGTAACAATCAATGCTAAATTAGAATATAATAGAGAATTAAAATCAATCAGTGATACAACCGCCATTGCACTTTCTGCAGGTGGTAGTAGCATTACTCTTTCCTATGCAAATAAAAATGCAACTTTAACAATTCCTGCTAATAGTGATTTAGCAGCAGTTGCTACAATTGGTGAGCATTTCAAACTTGCAACAATTATGTCTGGCGAGAAAGCTCTTGCTATTGCTAATGATAAACTAGACATAATGGAATTAACACTAGATAGCAATGATATTGCTGAACTAGTATTTACAGTTACTCCTAAAACATATAAGGTTAGCCTAGAACTTCAAGGCGGAGAAATTGGAGATATTGAATATACATCTACATTATTTGGCGATGGCATTATCCGTTATGAGAACCAAGCCTTTGAAGTAGTATATGATGCCTTCATTACTCTTCCAACTCCAACACTTGCTAAATTTGTGTTCAATAACTGGAAAGTTAACGGAACAACAATGGATACAATCTCAAATTATGAGGTTAAGTCTAATCTAAATATTACTGCTTACTTTACTCAAAATGCTTATTCAGCAGAATACTATTTGCAAGGTCAAACTACTCCAGTAGATGTACACTTTGTTGGTGGTGCTGAGCTTATTGTAGGTAGAGACAATGGTGCTAATGATGGCAACTTAATTAGTGCTAACACAATGGTAGGTTATACTCATCTTGGCTGGACAGAGAAAAACAAAGACTATACTGATGATGCTAAAATTGAGAAAACCGAGAAGAGAGACTACTCTTTCGTTCAAAAAGTAAAAGGTGAAGAAATTACAATCAAGTTTGTTCACAACGCTATCACTTTATTTACAATTAAAGTAGAGTATGGTACAACAGTTGCAATTCCAACACTTACTGAAGTTAATGCAAATACTGTAGAAGGCAAAAAACTTTATGGTTTTGCTACAAAAGAGAACGAGGGAGATGAAGGTAGACTTATCTATACTCTTGGTCAAGAAAAACTTGAATTTAAGAGAGACTTAGGCTATGAAATCGTAGATGCTTCAACTCCAAGAGAAATTACTCTATATGCTGTATATTATCAAAAGTATACTTATACAATTGAGTATGCATCAACTACTATTCCTACCGAAACTTATGAAATCACAGCTATTAATCCAAGCAAAGAAGTAAGTGCAGCTTCTCTAAAATACACTTTAAATTCAGTTACTCCAACAGCTCCAACTGTTGATGAAATCTTTGCAGGATATACTGTTGCTTACGAAATTGGTGGCGAAACTACTACAGTTCAAGGTGTAGTAGATGCAGGTGAGACAATTACACTTGAAGACCCTAAAAATCATAACTTCGCAGAGGCAATTAAATATATCCTTACTCCTAAGTTCGAAGCTATGGAAGGTGCTCAAGAAATTAAGTTATATATCACCGACCCAACAGATACAACCAAAGACTTAAAAGTTAGTTATACTGATGTGGCTACTGAAATCAAAGATGCAGACTATTATCCAATTAAAGTATTATTAACAAATAAATTCTATGTATCAAGTACTCCTAGATATGTTTATAACAAAGAGTTGCAAACAGTACCTACAGTTACTTGGACAATTGAAAGTAATGGTAAAACAATTACAACAACAAATGCAAGTTTAGTTGCATACGAACTAGAAGGATATCAACTAACTTACACTGAGGGTGGTAATACTAGAACTATAGATATTCTATTTGCAGAGGCTTCTACAGGACATAGTATTGCTGGTGGTTCTAACTATATCTTAAGACCAATGTGGAAAGAAAGATATGCAGTTAGATATTATGATGCAAATAACCAAGAAATCACTAGTGCAACAGAATACTACAACCAAGGCACTCAATTAAAAGTTGAAAGAGTTGTTGTAGAAGACCAAAACTATGATAGAGAGGGTTATGTATTTGTAGGTTTTGCTAGAACTGAAGATGCAACAATCAAATACACTACAGATTTCTATGCATTTGAACAAGACTTTACAATTACAAATGTAGAGAAAGATTACAATTTCTATCCTGCATATTCAAAACTTTATACTATTAACTTCGCAACTAATGATGCAGTATTAAATGCTGCAGGTGGAGATGCGGATAAGATTACTATTCTTAATAATACTGCTGTTACAACTTATGTTGGTGGTCCACTTGTAAATCTATCAGACTACTTTGCAGTAGATTATGATGGTGAAGGCTATAGATTCGGAGGATTCACTCTAGAGGGTGGCAAACTTGCTAACGAATTAGATAGTGAAGATATTATTGAGCAATATACTCTTAATTCTGACCATTTAGCAGAAGATGTTCTATATATCTATGTTGTATGGAATAGAGCAGGATACAAGGTATCATTTGTTATGACTGCTCAATACAAGAATGGTACTTATGCAGATACTGCAGTTTATGAGGTAGAATATCTACATAATGAAAAAGTAGACTTTGCTGATGCTACATTAGAAAGCAAAATTGCTGCTATTGAGGAAACTCACTTTGTACGCAAGAACTTCTCTTATTCCGAGGGTGGCGAAGCTATTGTTGGTGATGTATATGTTCAAGGTGTATTAACTATTTATGTTAACTTTGATATTACTTATACTATTGTATATAATTTAGGCGAAGCTAAATATGTTTCTGACGAAGTAGAAAGAGTTCCTGAGGCTGGTACATTAGGTACTAGAGGAACTGTTGGTTCTGTTGTATTTGAATATGATGCAGATGCTAACTTAGTATATACAGGACTTTCTAATCTATATTGGACTGCTGTTCCTGCTTCAGTTGCTAATAGAACTAATTTCTTTGATGCAAACGGCGAACACGAGTTCACAACAGAAGATTTAGTCTATGCTACAAACAAGTATGAGATTAACTTATATGTAGTAGGTAGTACTGCTAGATATACAGTTAACTTGCATTACTTCAAGACTTTTGCAGACTTAGATACTTCTTATGATATGCTTCAAACAATGGAAACTCCAGATTATTCTCAACTTAACTATTCAGTTATGACTTTAGAGTTGGATTATGGAACAAAATTGCTTGAATTTACTAAGAATGCCGATGGTTCAATTGCAACAGATGCAAATGGAAATCCTGCAGTTGTACCATATTCTCCTTTCAATGATAAAATCGCTGTAGAATTTAGTGGCGTTACTTATAATTTAAACAACAGCACAAGAACAGTACAAGGCTTATTTGACTTACTATACATATTTGTTTCAAGCGGCTATGCAATGAAGGGTACAGTCGTTGTTGGTAATAATACTGAAGTTGCTTTATGTGCAGAACTAGGAACAACATATTACACTGCACAAACATATGATGGTAGCGCTAACATTTATGTAAACGATGTGTATATCGTTTATAAACTAGTTCCATATGTAATTAATACTTTCACTTACCTTGTAGAAGAAGATGCAACAATAGTAAATAATACTGCAATTGAATACAAGCCTTTAGGAATTGATACAAATATACTAATTGGCACAGAAGATACCGTATTCAACAATGATGCAAATAGAATTTCAGCAACAATAAAAGACCTTGTTGTATTCAATCCTACTGAGGCTTCAGCCGAAGAGAACAGAGGATACAACTTCATTGGTGCTTACTCTGCTGAATATGATGGTGAGGGCAACATTGTTAAGTTTGTTCCAATTAGTACAAACGATTGGACTGCTGGTGCACTTGCAAATTCATACTATATCAAACAAGACAACTCAGTATACTTCTTCTATTCTGAGAAACAAGTAAAAGTAACTATTCAATATAGTTCTCCAGATAATTCCTATGCTTCTTTGGCTCTAGATGTTTTAGTTGATGATGCTGAAACAGATAGAATTACAGCTATGGAAGATAACAAAGGTATGGAGATTATTGCTCTATATGGTCAAACTTTAGACTTAGCAAATGCAAGTCTAATGCCATATACTATTTCCTACTTTATTATTAATGGTAGAGATAGATGGGATGTTGATACTCTAAGACTAGAATTAACAGCTGCCGAGGGTAATGAGCTTGACGAAATAACTATCGTTGTTTACTTTACTGTTCAAGAGGTAAATGTTTACTTCTATACAAATGAAGAAAGTCCTTTTGTAGGTGGTGGTTCATTCTATGGTGAAATTAATTCTATTACCTACAAGAACGCTCTTGGTGTACAATACATAATTGAAGCAGTAGATATTGAGATGACCTATAAATACTGCAAACACGATAAGCTATACTACAACTATTCAACTAAACTTCCTTATGGCGCAACAATTATTGCTATCAATGTTAAGTTAAACAACTACACTGTTACTAAGTGGGTACTTAACGGTGATGAAGAAATAGAAACTCTAAATGTTGTAGCTACTGATGATTGCCACTTAAGAGCAATCTATGAGGCTAATACTATCAGTGTTGAATTCTATACAAGTGATATTGATGGCGAAGAATATGCTACTAAGATTGATGCTCTTACAATTAGCAATATTAAATATGGTAGCAAGATTACTCTTCCTTATGCTGTAGTAGAAGAAGAATTATATGTTTCTACTGGTTGGAACATTGGTATTAATACTTACGATTGGGGTGTTGAGACTAATGCTGTAATATTTGGTAATGAAGTATTAGAGAACAATATCCTAAAAGTTTATGCTAAATCTATTAACAAATACTACATTGTGTTCTCTAACGAAACAGACCCAAGTTTTGATGTTCCAGAGAAATATAAGTCAAGAAACGAACTTGTTGTTACCGAATATACAGTTGCTATGCCTGGTAGCACATCAAGTTATACTTTCGTAAATGCAAATGACAAAACAAATGTAATGACTGAGACAAGAGCAATCTCTGGCGAAACAGAAGTATTTGCTGGAATGGTTACTCTTCCAGAAGAATTACAATACAAGAACAATATGCAATTCGGTGGTTGGGCAACCAAAGCTTCAACTATTGTTATGGAAATCTATGCGTTCAGCACTAACCATATAACTAATGTTGAAACACACGAAATCAAACTTACTATTATTAATAGTGGTATGGTTGTTCTTAAATTCTATATTACCAATCCTGCAGGTGAGGATATTAAATTAGCAACTTCTGCTAGTGATACTGCAGAGTTCAATATCGACTATATCCAAACTCTATACAATATTGAAGGTTCAATTTCATCATTTATTGCACCTGTTACAAAAGAGGGTTCATCTATCGTTCAATGGGGTAACTTCTTTATGAACGATGAAGAAACTAAATTACTTGCTAATTATGAATTCCACGGTTGGTCAATTGTTAGACAAAACGCTCTTAATACTCCATCAACTGAGTGTGCAAATATTAGTGATACTTCTGCACTTATGTATACTTATGGTGATGGTACTTCTAGAGATAAGAAAACTAACAATCAATTACTAGATTCTCTTCAAGCTTTACTTGATGATGAATATTATACTTTCTATGCTGTTTGGGAAACTAAACACGCAGTTGTATTTGATGCTGAGAGTGATAACTATACAAATGGATTTAAACTAGAAGGTAAATATGCTGAAGGAGAGCTTATCCCTCTACCAAACAACCTAGACAGAAGCAGTAGCGTATATAGAGAATTAGAATACGCTTCTAGAAAATGGAAGGGTTGGGAAGACAAAAATAAAGGTGTATCTAAATTGTTCAGTGAGAACACCTCAGGTTTCTATACTTTCGTTGTTCCTGCTCAAGATTTACTCTTAACTCCAATTTGGGAAAATGGTACAAGCGTTATCTTTAACATTAACTTTAACCAATGGAGAGAGTACTTTGCAGAGACTTTCGCTGCTAATGAAAAAGGAACATCAGCAGAAGATATTCTTGGAGTAATTGGATATCCATTTATTCCTGAAAATAGATACGAATACACTAATTATTCAACTACATCAGTTGATGGCAAGACTTATACAACTTCTTATAGAGAGGGCAAATTCTGGAGTGCCGGAGATGTAATTGAAGTATACAAGTATGCTAGTGAGGTATTCAGCCAAGAGGGTATTTATTCTCCTTATGGTACAGCTAGTTACTTCAACCTAATCGGTTGGTATATTGATGTAAATAACAATGGTAAATGTGATGATGGCGAATTAATTAGCACAACTAATGCTGATGGTGCAGTTATCCTTACTCTATCTGATACAATGGTAGAAAAAGGAACTCTAACAATCTATGCTCTATGGGAGCCAAAGAGTGTTGAGGTTAAATTCTACTATACTCAATCAGATGCTATCAATGGACTAGAGAACAGAAGATATGCTGGTATTGACCCATCAAGTGGTGAGACAGGCTTTACTGTTGTATATGTTCCATTTGGCGGCAAGATTACAAGTGTTGAAGGTTATGCTACAGATACTACTATCTTTATGTATAACGGATACAATACTCAACTTGCAGATTATCATAATGTTAAGAAGATGGATGAACTTGCTCAAGACCAAGTATTCTATAGATTTGCATTTTGGTCTAAAACAGGTTTAGCAGACAACTTCTTAAATAACAGTAGCGCTCCTGGTGTTACAGCTAATACAATTAGTTCTCCAATTATGGATAACACAAACTTATACCCAATCTTCGTTGACCAATATGTTGTTGAGTTCAGAACAACACAAGGTGGCGTAATCAGTAACAATATTACTCAATATGTTATTGATGGCGAAGGTATTGATGTTAAGAGGTCAATTGAAACTGTTGTAACTCTAGAAATCGTTGAAGAAATCTATTACTTAGATGCTAGTGGTAACAAAGTACAATTACTAAATGGTGGCAACCTAAATAATTCAGTAGTATTTGATGAGGAGACTTACCAAATTACTAATGACCACTATGTAATTATCTATGTTCACATTAACTTAAAGGTAAGAGCATATCTTCCAGATTACTCAAAGACAACACCTAATATTACTCAATTAGGTACTGATTATATGATTGGTGTTAACCAAGCATACAGTCCAACAACAATGTTCACAATCACCGAAGCTGTAATTCTTGATATGGGTGGTGCTGACTTTGCTGGTTGGTATTATGGTTCATATAAGAACACTTCATACTATGCTAATTATGATGGCGTTGCTTATAAACTAAACAGCAATGAAGTTAAGAGAATAATGGTTGTTGCAGACAACTCAACTGGAGCAATTCAATACTTCTTGAGCTTAAATGGTTCAGATACTAGAATTCAACTTACTCCAGCAGATGGTGGATTATATATCTGCTTGTATGCACATTTTGCAACAACTACAACAATCGAACTTCCAAATCAAGCTTATGACTTTGCTAGACTTGAGTATTCAGATGCGGATAGCGAATTCTATTCATTCTCAAAAGCTTCAACAAGCACAAAAGTAGTTTACTATACAGCTTACAATAGTAATCACGCACCTGAAATCACAGTTGATTTGAACTATGGTTATACTATTAGTGATGTTTCTCAATTCAGTGATAGATTCAAATCTACTTTCGGTTCTGCAGACAATGTAGAGGCAACAGATATTATTGAGAATAACTTCAGAGCAAGAATTTCTAAATCAACAATCAATGAAGTTGTTGAAGAAGAAAGCGGTAAGATGACTAATAACTTGAAGGTAACTTTTGTATTCAAAGTATCTAATATTAAGAATGCAAATTCTCTAATCTTCCGTCTAACAGTAGATTATATTAAGTTCAATGTAACTTATGCTTACAACAAGAACGAAGCTGTTATTCAATACTATAACTATAATGAGAGTAAGTTTATTCCTTTACCAAGTAATGAAAACGGTCTTATCCCAGAGGGGCAAATTACCCTTCAAGATGTTAGTAATCCTTTATATGTAGGAGATTATGAAGCAACTGCCCTATTCACACTTGAATATAGTGTTACTACTAGTGGAGTTGTGTTTATTGATGTTCCTTATGGAGCAACTCTTCAAATCAAAGTTTCTCCTGTAACATATATTGCAGGTACAAACATTTATGGAAATTTAAAATACCACTTCGAAAAGTGGACAGTTTCTGCTGTTGGTCTATCTGATATTGACCAAAATAAAGTTGGTACATTCATGTACAACTTCCAAACTTACAATCCTGTTCTATTCGCAGGTAATAAATTAGTGAAAGACTATATTATTACTGCTAAGATGGCTCAAAACAGAGTAACTGAGATTAAATATCAATTTATCGTTCCTACAACTACAGGTTCAGAATGGACAACTCTTGTTGACCAATTGAAAGATGGTAGTGTTAAAGAATATGACCCAAGTCTTGGTTACATTATTACTTGGAGTATTGGATTAACAAATGGTCTTCCAACAGGTTATTCTGAAATTAAAGCTGGTGATGATATTACTGCTTTATTAAGTTCAATCCACGCTGAATATGATAGACAATTCAATGAAGTGGTTGCTACAAGTGCTTCTAATGGTAATATTACCTCTCTAGCAGTACTACTTAACTACTTCTGGTTCGGTAATTCTTGGATTTCTCTTGATAGAGATTTGAATAACCAAGTATGTTATTTGGATAAGTCTAGTGGTAAGAACGAAATCTATGTAGATGGTACAGGAATTGTTACAATTTACTCATATCTAAAAGAGGCTGTTCTTGTAACAACTACTCACCAAACAATCGATTATATTGATTTAACAACCAATATTGCTGTTGATAGAGCAAATGTTGAATTCAAGAGTGCAAACTTGCCAGATGGCAAGGCTGCAAGTCTAACAAATAATGAAGATGTTCATATTATGACTAACTCTACTGAGAACACAATTATTATCAAAATCCCTTATGGTTCTGTAGTTGAGTTCGAGGTAAAACCAGATAATGCTTGTAGTGAATACAGTGCTTATGAAATCTATAATTGGATGTTAACTGGTGGCGACAATGATGGTGTTATCGGTAATACAATAAGCAAGGCGTTCAGTACTAAAGATAACAAAGGTCAATTCGTTACAGTAAATGACGAACCAAGACCAGAATATAAGTTAGTTGCTAATGTTGTAATTGATACATATTTTGTTAACTTCAAAAATGATAATGGTGTTACAATCAAATCTATTTCTATTGGTTATGATAGAGTAATTGCTAGTACTTTAGGATATACACAATATTCATACACTCTATCTAATCTATATACTTCAAGCTATATGATGCCTCTATTTGATTTAGATGGCAGATACAAAGCTGCAGATAATATTACAAAAGCAAGTATTACTATCTTCAACCAATCTACTGATGGTACAGCTGAACAATTCGGTCAGTACAAATACCTATTCAGCCATTGGTCTGCTACAAATAATGGTGCTAAATATGAAACTGTTATTCGTAATTTTGAAAATAATACATACAAGACAGTTGATTTGTATGCTGTATATCATACAAATACTGCTCTAGCATATACTGTTCTAGGTGTAGAAGGTGGTGCTACAGGTAACCAAACAACTGTTACAGAGTTTGTATATTATCTTCCAACAGTTAACCAAGGTAATTTCTTTGTAGATATGTTTGGCAATCAATACTCAGATAGCCTACTTATCTCTAATGCTCTAGACAATATTGAAGAAGCTAATTCAGTATTTGATAGAGAAAACCCAATGTTATATGTTGGTGCTACAGGTCTTTATGATATTGGTTCTTCAAGTCTTGTATCAGTAGACAATGTAACTACTTTGAGACAAATTGTTTCAAGTTCTAAGAAAACAACTAATGCTGGTGGCGCTATTCAAGTATATCCTGCAATTACATATTCAATTGTTGTAGGACACGACGATAGCTTCGCTTCAAAAGATAGAAGAGAGTATTCTATCACAACCCTAGGTGGTGCATATTCTGCTAATATGAGAGGTACCAACTTAAGACTTAACAATATTATTGCAATGTCTGGTGCAGGTACTACTCCTCTAATCGGAATTAAGTCTGACTTAGAGCAACAATTTGCATACTGGGAAGTAAGAAGTGCAGGTACTGACAGAACTCTAGAATATAACATTTCAGATAATGCTTATGTTCTTGCTTCAGACAAAGCCTTCAATACTCACTTCAACTTAAAATTCAATTTAGTTGAAGTTGATGCTTTAAATTATGGTTCTGCTAAAGTTTACAAAGGTAATACAACTAGTGGAACTTCTGCAGGATTTGCAAATATTGCACTATTTGATGAAAATCCATCTAAGAAATATATTGCTCCTGCAGGTTCAGGTGTTACAAATGCTTCAGATATTACTAATAGAAAAATCTATATGGTAATTATTCAAGAGAGTACAACTAAGTACTTATTCAGAATTGAAGACAGAACAAGCGGAACAACATCAGTACTTTACACAGGTGTTTATACAACTAGTGTAACTAATATTGATAAGTTCTGGTGGGATATCTCTTATGATGATAAAGATACTGGTTATGCATTAATTAATGTTGCTGGTCAAAACGAAATCGCACTTAATGATGCTGATGGTTCAATTGTTATCACTCCAGTTGTTGCAAATGATGCAACTATCAACCTTCAAGATGGTCTATACATTACTAATGGTAGTAGCGGATTGAATGCTGAATTTGCTAACTATGTAACTCTAGACAAAACTGTTAGCAGAGTTTCTGCAGGTTCTAGAATGATTAGTAATGAAAAGGAAGCCAACCCAACTAATCCTTGGGGAACAGAGCTTTACTTTGTACCACTTAATAGTACTGCTCAAAATAGTACAAACAAAGTAACAGTTAATATCTCTAATATGGAAAGAGATGCTCAACAAAAATTAGCTAAGGGTACAACTAACTATCGTTGGCAATATAAAGTTGGCGGAACTAATGAATGGAGAGATTATGAGAAGGGAACATCTCTTGTAAATGGTGGAGATGAAGAAGTAATCTACATTAGACTTGCTTGTGATTGGAAAGAGTTCTTGGTAACATTCTCAATTATGGATGTATTTACTGCAGATAACTTCACAAGTTCAGTGTTCTCTAATGAAGGTTCTACCTTCGAGATTTCTAGCGGACTTGTGGCTAATGGTGCTTATGTAAGTTCTAATGAGAAAGATTTCTACGACAACAAACAAAAAGATACTCTAGTATTTACTCTTCTATATCAAATTGATAAGGTTGAGTATGACTTTGAGAATGAAATGTTTGTAGTTACCGGTTCTTATGGTAGAGATTATGTAGCTAATATTAGTGTTGCTGGTCTATCAGGACTATTCAGTCAAGGCTGGTTTAACTTCTCAAGTAAAGTTAATGATAAGATTGATATGAGCGCAATGCTATACGATATGACATTTGACTTAAGTGAGAAACCATCTTATGATTATTCAAATGCCGAAGGAAGACATAATTATGTTCTTGGTGCTTGGGTAGAAAAAGCTACAACAACCAAACTTGTTGTAGATATAGACAAATATAACAATATTGTTAACGGTCACGGAACTATTGATGTGAGTGTTGATAATATTAAAGGTGGCAACAATCCTACTGACATTACCAATGGAGATGTTGCTCACGGTATTGTTGACAAGACAACTCCTTATATTACAGTAACTGGTGGTGTAAGCTCTAAGATTTGGTTAAGAGCAGACAAGATTGATGATACTGTTGGACACGAATTTGTTAACTTTACTTATCAAAATAAATCAAACCAAAAGGTTGAATTTAAATCAGATGGTTCTGGAGACAGAACTAAATGGTATACAGTTGTTGCTGGAGATATTGCTACTTCTGATTGTCCTTGTAACGAATATTCTGGTGCGCATATTCATACATTATATGATGCAACAGATACAGCTTCTACATTCCTAGCTGTTGATAGTTTCAATACTATTGAGACTACTGTAACTGATACCCTTTATGGTGGTTATAAGGTAACAACAGCTGCGACTGGAACAGGAACAAAAGTTACAATTACAGACTTCTGGAATGAGCCTGTTAAGGTTGTTAATGTTGTATTCAAAGACAACAAAGCGGATACATCAACAACTATTTATCCAAAGGCTAACTATCATATCAATAATACTGTTAATATGAAAGTTTCTGCCGGTGGATTATCTTATACCGAAAATAAAGTTACTGTAACAGGTAGCAAAGATAAGATTTCAGGTAATGAATTCTTATTAACCAGTGCTAATATTGGATACAACTTTATGTTAGGATTGGTTCTATATGTTCATACTATAGAATTCAACCTTGCTGTTCAAGTTCTTGGTCCAGATGGAACTATTTCTACTACCCCAGGAGCTTGGTCTAGCGAATATGTTAGCGTAATTCAACAACAAACAGGTGCAAATGATGGCGATAAGACTATGAAAGTCGAAACTGGTAATGCACTTCTTACTGTTAAAGGAATGTCATATGGCGATAATATTGGTACTTACTACGATATTAATGATGGCTATATGGGTATGATGCTTGGCTTCTATAATGAATCAAGCACTAGAATAGATAGATTATTTGTTAAGAATAATACATCTTATTCTCTAAAAGGTTTAGACATCTATCCTAAAGATTATAATAATTTATCTGCTTTAGTTACTGGTGATTATTATGGTCAAGGAGATAGTTTATCTAAGAAAGAGGGTGACCTAAATATACTTCCAGAAGAAGAGATTGTTACTTACTTCGAGGGTAACTTAGCAACCTTGAGACAATGTTCTTATTCGTTAGTTCTTAGAGTTCAAGTAAGAACAGAAACTAAGATTTCATTCCAAATGACACTTCCTTATTCAACAGATTTAACAAATATTCAAATGACTTCTAACTTGGTTGATAAGGGTGTTGCTAAGTCGTTTGGTAGCAGTTATGCAGTTCAAAATAATGTTACTAGTGCAGAATTCTATGTTGATGGAGGCATTGTGTTCAATATGCTTCATAACGGAGAAGGAGACACTAGAAGAAGTGGTGCTTCTCAAAATGTTTACAATGAGACACACAACTTAATTGTTGGTAGAAACTTCAATGTAACAGTTACAGGAAATTCTACTGAGAATAGTCTTGTATTCTACGAGGGTGATAACCAATACGGTATCATTAGTATCAAGGTTCCATCTATGTATAAATTCGTTGGTTGGTATGTATATGCTAACAACGGAATGGATGTCCTTGTTCCAGGAACAAAATCATTCGCAGGAACTGTTACTAGTTATGATATTTGGACCCCTAGAACTACATCTACTCAAAACGCTACAAAAGTTGAAAGTAGTCCAGTTTCAATTGATAGCGATTCAACAATTTACTTAGTTCTAGAAAGAAATCCTGTAACCATTAAATATGATAATGGTGAATGGTATGTAGCTAATGCTGCTGGAGTTAAAGCTAATGCTAAATACCAAGGTGGTAGTTGGTATGAAACAGATAGCAACGGCGACTTTAAGAAAGATAAGAACAATAATCTTATTAAAGTAGATGCACCAGATGCAAGTTATGATATTAATACAATGTTCAAAAACGATTATATGAAAAATAAGAATTTTGGTACTACTACCTTAACTTATCCTGGTGGACTTGTAACCGTTGTTCCTTCAGACATTGTTGCTTCTGATGTAATTATTCAAGCAGCAACAAATTGGACTTTGCCAAAACAAGCAGTAGAATTCTTAAATGCTGCTACTAATCCAAATGCAGTAATTAGAAATGGTTTGTATATTGGCTATGCAGATAGTGATGCATTAACTCGTGCTCAAAATATTATTAATGACATTAGAGATGGTGGTTCGTTCACAACTGCCGACACAACCTTAATTAAATGTAATAATTCTGCATTTACTAAAGGTAAGTCTGTTGCAATCGTTGGTGGAACTTCTAAATCTAACCAAGCAACAAAATTTGATGTATTATTAAAAGATTGCAATACTTGGTTCTTTGTGGGTGTTCCTACAGGAGATGCTACTCATTGTACAACAAGTTGTAGTTGTAATGTAAGAAAAGTTAATATGTATGACGCTCCAATTGACGATGCGCCAGGATTAATTGGAACATTCTCGTTCGAAGCTGATACAATCAAACTTCTACAATCAATTGTTACTCGTGAAGCACAAGAGAAGATATCTTCAATGGTAGATGTTTATATTGCTAAAAATCTTTCATCTAGATTATATGATGGCTTGTATTGGGGAACAACAACAGATATTGCTGCTCCTTCAACATCATATTCTCATATGAAATTTACTTATAACTGTCCAGCAGATATTCTAAAACAAGTAGATGATGCGGGAAGCAATACAACTCTTAGAGCTATCCTATCTGGATACAAAATTGTTGTTAATGGCTCTGATTCAGAGTTTAAGCATGAGACTAATAACTCAATATATTCCGAAGCTGGTGTATATGATGGCTTAAATCTTGCAAATTATGGCACTTGTGGTTGTGGATATAGCATTGATATTTATCCAATTTGGAAAGCATTAAATGTATATAGCGTAGAGATTAACGATAGTGAAGATACACTTGGATTTGAATACAAGAGATATGCATTAGATGGTAGAACTATTACATATTCTTGGAACTTATCTCAAGTAAGTATTGCAACAAGTGTTACATCTTCTACTTATAGTAGTAGCAAACTTTATACAATGTATTCTGCTAAGCATTCTAACTATGTCCTATCTGGACTAACTAGAACAAATCCTGCAGTTGCATATAGTACTGCCGTTAAAGACCCAAAAGAGTTTGAGAATTTTGGTGTGTTGCGTGTAGTTAATGATAGTGGCGCATACAGTGTAGAACAAAACAGCAGTGGTGGTGTTGTTAGCGGAGGAGTATTCTCATTCACTGTTAAACCAAAAGAGAATATGACATTCTATCCAATTTGGTTAAGAAGGGGATATTCTGTAACTTACCAATATAATGGAACTATGACTACAAACATTAGTGGTTATACAATAGATACCGCTAAAGAGACTACAGGTAAAGCTAAATATACCGTAAATTATGATACCCTTCTACAAGGTACTCCAGTTAGAGTTGCAGAAGGATTTAGTCTAGATAAGATTACTGGTACAAGCTTCGAGAAGAAGAGTGCTCAACAAGGTCTTGGTGTTAAGAGCGATATTCTTATAATAGATGGCTGTACAATCTCTGGCTACTATAGCGGAACTAAAGGTGCATCAAAGTGGAATGCTGGAAATCTTAAAGCCTATAGTGATATTGCGGGTTATGACAAAGACCAAGCAGTTATCGGCTTTGCTTTAGTACACAGCAAAGGTCACTCTACAGATGCTAATGGCTCTTTAATTAGCAAATCAGAATTATCTAGTAGATATGGTTGTGATAGTGATGACCACAAACTTTATACTTGGTTAGACTGGGACTGCTTCTTCTGTGACTATGCTCCTGATACAAATCAAGCTAGTACTGAGAATGATAAAGTGTATAGTTCGTATGAGCCTTCCAGCAGTAGTAGTTGGCCTAAAGCAAGTTATTGTATGAGACATGAGTATTGTAAAGTTTGTGGTAAAAATGATAAAGGTTACCTTAGAACTATATACTATGACCATGTATGGGGAGACCCTCAAGTCGCTGTTGCATTAACATGTTTGATAGATGAAAAATTATATAAGGTTTGTACTCAATGTAATTATAGAGGAAGTAACTATACAGGACGAACTCATCCAGGACATGATGTTTATGTTGCAGGAGAAGATTATGCAAGTAAAAGCAGTCCTAATTGTTTAAATTTGGTTACAATAGAAAAATGTAAAAATTCTCATTTGAACTGTTCTTATGAAAATAAGGTGCCTCAGGGCTCTAGTTCTACTAGTGGTGGACCTGTTAATAGTGGAAATGTTGTCGCAAGACCTTATGCTGCAGTTGCGTTACCAGCTTTAGGTGGTTCTTCATATTACCCTAAAACTTATACTAGTCATGAACATAATAATAAAACTGCCGCATATGATAAGTCAAAATGTGGTACATATTATTATACATGTTCTCGTGTTATTAATGGGGTACAGTGTGCATGTCAACTATCTGCTACTAAAGGACATAATTATGATGGAACTCTTATTGTATGGTATAAATGGACAGAATCCAATCCAGACCCTTGGCATTGTAGAGGAACTATGAGATTCTGTGAAATTTTATGCTCATATTGTGGTAAGTCTTCTGGTGATGTTATAAGAATAACAAACGGAAGAAGTAGTGACCAAAATAATCAGGTGGATACATATTGTACAGCTAGTGATATGCATGATAGAGATTTCCTTGATTTAGGTTGGTTTGATGGTGAAATATTATGTAATGATTGTGGTATTGAAATTAAGAAAGACAGTACTTCTGGTTTCTGGGAAGCATCAAAAGCATTTATAAAAGATATATTTAGTGAAGCTTGTTATGTTGCTGTTAATGGTAAATATAATAAATCATATGATTATATATTTACAATTTGGTGGGAGTCGCAATATAGTGCCTCACTTGCCCCAGCAAAACTTAACGAAAGTTCAGGAACTTTCTCAAAAGCGTTGACCCTAGTTAAAATACCTGTATATAAACCTCCTTATGCTGCTCCACAAGGATATATTTATGGTGTTGCTGCAGATTCAACCTATTTACCATCATGTTTGCGTAATAACAGTACTGCTTATGCAAATTTTGTAATTCAGGTTGCTGCTTGGGCCGGTTTTGATATTTTATATCTATAACAAACAAAAAAGAAGGTCGTTGACCTTCTTTTTTATTAGACTAGTTGTTTTCTTCTAGTTCAAAATCTGTTTGTGGTAAATTTGAATTAAAATTCAACTCAATCATACAATCTATTAAATTGTATAAAGCCCAAAGTTGTTCAGAATTTGCGTTTGTAATGGCTTCTCTTGTAAGAGGTATAGACTCAAATGCTTCGGTTCCCCAAAGTTCATTTTGGCCAATAGTTAAGAAAAATTCGTTAGGAATAGTTCCTTCTAGTTGGTCCTTATTTAGTAGGACAGAAGGGGTGTTAAAAGCTCTCAACACATTATCGTAAGCTTGTTTTGGTACTCCCCATTGAAAAGTACCTTTTCCTGATGAGTCTCCAAAGTTTGTGTTGATTGTAAGAATTGTTTCATATATATCTTCGTTAACAAATGACTTATTTGTAAAAAAAGGTGAACTGTTTTCTGTAGACCAACGGTTAGAGGGTTTAAAGAAGTTTGTTTGAAGATAAAATGGTAAAATGTAGTTATCGCCAAATCCGATTTCGACAGATGAGGTTGGTGATATTGATACGAATTGACCATCTAATTCATCGAATCTATCACCTAGCTTGTCTTTCCAGTTTGTGGTTGCATAGTGAGCCTCTATACATTTCTCCGCTAGGTCATCATATAGTGCTAATACATCCTCAGCCTTTATTCCTGTTTGTTCGATTTCATCAATTGGTCTAATTGGTAGTTGTTCAAATTGCTCTAACTTTGGTTGACCGATTTGTTCAGCAACATCACAACCTGTCATTCCGCCTAGAAGCATTGCTGTGGTTAGAACAGTTGCTGTGCCTTTTACAATGCCATCTTTTATGTCTGTTGCGTGGTCTTCCAGATAAGCTCCTACAGCTTCTGCCTTTGCTCTAATATAATCTGTTACATCATGTGCTTTTTCGCTTAGGTAATTAAATACATCTTTATTCATAATTCCAATCCCTTATGTTTTAAATATTTTTGTGTAGATAATAATATAATTTCTTTGCAATTGTTCTACTTTTGTTCCACCGATATTATTGATAAGTGATATATGTAATTTACTTAATCAATAATGAAAGTTAAATTGCTCTATATTATTTCTACAATCATTACTAGTATTTTAAACCACAATGGGTGCTTTGTCAATACCCAATTTATATGGGATGTTGAAGTAAAGAGGTGTAATAAATTTAAATTAACTGTAGAAATGTTTTCTCAGCAACAATAAAATGAAAGAAATGCTTGGTTGAGGTTTATTGTTTATGGTTATTTTTATAGACCATTATTGTATGATATGGGTGGATTAACAAAAAATCTGCCCAATGTGTTTTGTATAAATTACAAAATTAATAAAGAGAACCCTATTAGGATTGACTGATAGGGTTTGTTTTTGTAAGTCGGATCGTAGCCATGTCGTACTGTGAGCCAAGGAGTTGTCTGGGTTGGTTGTCTTCCTAAGACCGCTTGGCCTCCGACTTTGTTCAGAAGGCCCGAAATGCGTGACTTCTGCGCAAACTCCTTCTCGTCTTCTGCGATGTAGAGGGTAATGACAGTTCCTCTGTCAGTCTTGTCGCACTCCTCCATGTCATACTCTGGCGAGCCGTCGCATGACCACTTCACCGCCTTCGCACCGTCTTTCCATGAGAGAGTCTCGATGGTCACCTTCTCGGCAACCATGAATGCTGAATAGAATCCGAGTCCGAAATGACCGATGATGCTGCTGAGCTGGTCCTTGTACTTCTCAAGGAACTCCCCTGCTGACGAGAATGCGATCTGGTTGATGTACTTGTCAACCTCCTCGGCTGTCATACCGATACCGTTATCGATGATCTTCAATGTCTTGGCAGCTTCATCAAGTTCGATGCGCACGGCAAGCCCGCCAAGTTCGTCAGCAAACTCGCCAGAAGCGGCAAGAGCCTTCATCTTCTGGGTTGCGTCTACCGCGTTTGCCACAAGTTCACGAAGGAAGATCTCATGGTCAGAATAAAGAAATTTCTTGATCACCGGGAATATGTTCTCGGTGGTTACTCCAATTTTTCCTGTTGTTGCCATAGTATTTAAACGTTTGTTAGATTTCTGATTTCATTCTGGATAGGTCAAATTGTGTTCCAACTTAAA
>JAZLDP010000011.1:0-11824 GCA_045614835.1 Clostridia bacterium
TGAAGAAATGGGGCTAAGTGATGATGAGATAAAAAATTACTTTGTAGGTAAAACTATTCCTCAAATAAGTAGAGAATATTATGAGCATTTTAGAACTTTCTTTATTAGACAAAAACTACTTACTTTGGGTGATAATTTGTCTCGTGAACAAATTGAAAATAGAATTAGAAGGGCAAGGCACGAGATTGATAAGTTAGATGGATATGGTGCTGAAATGTATGATTACAAAAGAGAGTGTGAGGGTAATATTGAGTCTTATCAAACTGCTCTTGATTATATGCAATACGCTTCTATTGGAAGAGTGGATTTTTTCTCTCTATTCAATGCTCATTCGTTGACTGTTTATGTTCCTCAAGGCAAAAAAGTTGACCCTAAAGATAAACTTGTAGAAGTGTTTCCAATTGATAAGTCTTTCAAACTAGAAGATGATATTGTTGTTAGAGAACAATAAAAATGAGCTAGAATATCTAGCTTGTTTTTTTATTCTTGGCAAAATATGAAAATTATTAAATTGTTCAATAATCATTTTTAAATATAAGTCTTTTTGTGGTAAACTATTTTAGAAAAATTAAAAAGTTAAGAGATTGAATTACAATGATAAGTATAGATGGAATTTATGAAGATTTGCTTGTTATTAATAAATCAAAGTTTTATTCTTTCGTATATCCAATAACAACCGAAGAACAGGTAAAAACTTTTATAGCAGAACTAGAAGAAAAGTTTGCTGATGCTACACATATTTGCACAGCCTATCTACTTAGTTCTCCTAAGGTTGAGAAAGCCAATGATGATGGAGAGCCTAGTGGAACTGCAGGTAAACCAATGCTAGAACTACTTAAGAAGAAAGGGCTTGATAATGTCTTACTTGCAGTAGTTAGATATTTTGGTGGAATTAAACTTGGTGCAGGTGGATTAGTAAGGGCATATACAAATGCGGGGAATTTGGTTCTTGATAAAGCAAAAGCTATAGATATAGTTAGTGTAGATGAATATCTAGCAGTAGTGGATATTGCTGTCGGTAATAAAGTTATGGAAACTGTCCGTCAGGGTGGTGGAGAAATTCTAACTTGCAAGTATACGGACAAAGTAGAAATGAAATTTATTAATTATAATGTGGATAAATTGAAGTCTATTTATCCTAATATTGAAGTTAGCAAAGTTGGGAGTAGGGTGGTATGTCAGAAATAACAGCCATAGAAGTTCAGAGCAGAGATAAGACTAGAGCCAATGTTTATCTTGATGGTGAGTTTTTTGCAGGGGTTTCGATTGAACTTTGTGTCAAGCATAGTCTTAAAAAGGGTCAAGAAGTTGATGAGAAGTTTTTGCAAGAACTAATCTTTGAAGATGATAAAGGCAAGGCTCTTAGTAAAGCGGTTAAGTATATGGGGGCAAACTTAAAAAGTTGTCAGCAAATAAGAGAATATCTCAAGAAAAAAGAATATTCAAAAGATATAATTGACTATGTAATTGATAAGATGAAAGAGTACAAATATCTTGATGATGAGGCTTATGCTAGGGCATATATTTCTACATATTCTTCTAAGTGTGGAAAATTAAAATTAATTCAAGCATTAAAGGCTAAGGGTATTAAGGATACAACCATTGATAATGTATTTGCTGAAGATGAACTTAAGATGCAAGATAGTATAGATAAGGTTGCTAGTAAGTATCTTAAAAACAAAGAACTAACCCAAGAAACATTAATTAAACTCAATAGATTTCTATATTCTAGAGGCTATGAATTCGACCAAATAAATTCCTATGTAAATTCTTTAAAAAATAATAAGTAATAAAAACACACCTAATGAAAGGTGTGTTTTTTTACATTTCTTTATCTTTGTCTGCAACAATTATATCCGCTCTACCTCTGCAGATAATTGGCTCTACCATAGGACCTTTGTCTTCTTCGGCAAGTGCAGGGTTTTGTTTAGCTTGTTCATCTCTTTTTTGAATTAAGTGTTGACAGAATTCGTGAAAAGATGGTGTACCGTTTGTTTTCTTATCTTCCATAGTTTGCCTCCTTCTTATAAGCCTTTTTCTTCTTCAGAAATTGTAAAGTTGTCTGGGTTAATATATTGTGGAGGTCTAGGGCAAATGATATCTTTAATATCTTTTAAAGGATATCGTCCTTTGTAATCTCCGTTTAAATATGTTCTTGCTTTTTCTAAAGTTTCGTTGCTTTGAATACCTGCATTAGTACATTCTTTTAGGTATTTATAATCCTCCTCATTTGCTCTTGCTCTTTTGCTGATTACATAAGTTATAGCACTTGTGGCTATACCAGCAATAGCTGTTGCTCCTAGTACAATTGCAGGTGGGTATTCGTTAAAGCCAGGAGTTGTTAAAGAGGCTGTACCAATCGCTGTTAGTGTAAGTGGTGACATAACGCCTGTAATAACAGAAGTAATACCTGCATTATCTGCAAGTTTTTTGTATTTTTGTTCTTTAGCAGATAAATAATCTTTTAAAATTTGTAATTTTGTTTTTGTTGAAAAACTTGGTGCTAGAGTTTCGCTATCTCTATAAGCAGACAAGTCTAATTTATTTTTGCTCATTATTTTTCTCCCCATAATCCCTATTATAGTATCTAAATTATACCATTTTTAGTGTAAAAAGTCAATAGTGGACTTTTATGGAATAATGTGGGGTGTGAGGTGTTTATTTATGTTGGAATTTAGCGAAATTTTGATAGTTTTGTAAGTTGGAATATTTATAAATATTTGAATTTTGAATTGCATAAATTAGAGGTAAGATTATTTGGAGATAAGGCTTTGAAAAAAATAATTAGAAATAAGAATAGAATTTATCAATCTGCCAATAATCATAAAATACCAAGGATTCACAAATTGACTATCTGTAATCATAATGTGAGTAAGGGGCTACAAGAAATTTTTGAAGAACTTGCCCCTATCTATGAGGAACTGGGTAGCGAATTTTCAGCTATTGACCTTGTGGACTTGGAATTTTATGAGAGATGGTTAAATGGACGATATTAGAAGAGGAGATTTGTATTATGCTGACCTAAGCCCTGTCGTTGGAAGCGAACAAGGTGGTGTTAGACCTGTGCTAATTGTGCAGAATGATATAGGCAACAAGTATAGTCCAACTGTAATTGTTGCTGCTATTACAAGTCAGATTAACAAAGCCAAGATACCCACTCATATTGAACTGGCTTCTTCCTATGGGCTAACTAAAGATAGTGTGTTATTGCTAGAGCAGATAAGAACACTTGATAAAAGGAGACTGAAAGAAAAGATAGGCTCTCTAGATGACAAGTGTATGCAAAATGTCAATAATGCCTTGCTTATATCATTGGGGTTCTAAAATATATTGAAGATAACTCATTATTCTGTATGCTATAGATTAATGAGTTTTTTTGTCGTGATAATGTCCTTTTGTATGCTAGTGCAGTATATTACATAAAATATATTATAATATATTAATTACTTTTGACAAAAAATATTATATTTTGTATACTAATGCTAGAATTATGTTTGCAATTGGTTTGAGCTTGGTTTTTGTAAAACTAACAACCTATTGCTACGGAGGAAAAATGGAAACTAAATTTAATCTTGATTTGTGTGCAAATTATTCTCAGGAGGCACTAAAGTCTGCAGTTTGTAATTGTGTTCTTACAGACTACATTATTGAAAAGTTAAGACAAACTATTAAGAAGTTCAATAAGGAAGATATTGACCTTTTTTATGTTTATGAAGATTTCAAAAATGCTATTGAGAAAGGCAATAGGGTAACTTTCGCTGGTATTGAGGACTGGGAAGAGAATAAGATGGCGGTTTATCAAGACTGCTTTAACATTGTTGTTACTTTAGATGACATAGTTTCTAAGGCTGGACTTGTTGAGAGTGGTAGTATTATTGAGGAGTTTAGAGTTGATTGCCAAGATTATCTAGTTCTTCTTAATTTATGTGATATCACTTGCGAGAGTATTGACCTTAATATGGTTGAGGTTAGACAAGATTACATTGACAACCTAAGAACACAACTTGCTTTGGTTGATGAGGGACAATTCCTTTCTGACCTTGCTGGTATGAGAACTGAGATTGTTGCACTTGACACTCTTAAATCAAGACATAAATATATTGAGCAAAGACTTGCTAAAGCACAAAAAGTAACTAATGCAGTTGCTGATGCACTTGAGAAAGAGTTTGATAAGCTTCACGATGATATTATGGATAGTTATGATAGGTTCCATAAGATTGCATACTCTTCACTTAGTGATGGTGAGAAGTCTAATGCGGCTAGAGATGTTTGCAAAATGACAACTCCACACAAGAAAATTCTTGATAAACTAGAGAATAAACTTACTACTGCAAATGAACTTAAAAGACAATTGTTTATCAGCGCTAAGAAAATTAAACAAGATATGCCTGAGAAACTTGCTGAGTTAGATGCTATTCTTGCAGAGAAGCCATATGAAAGTGAAGAAATTAAGATGCAAAGACAAGCTTATTTGTTTGTCAATAATGAATATCTAGAGAAAATTGGAGCAACTATTGAGTTTGTTAATAATGTTGCTTCTGATATTGCAGAAAGATACAATATGCTAGATAGAATTGATGCATCTTTGCGTTCAGCTATTCCTGGTGAAAGTGAAATGAAGAGATATTCTTCTCTTGCATTTAAGTATGAAGATTTGTATGTAAGACTTGCTCTTGCTAAATCTCAAATTAAGAATAAAGATAAAGATTTTGAAACTGCTCTTAAAGGTGCGATGTTAGGTCTTAAAGTATTATCTCATCAAGCTAAAGAGGGAAAAGAGTTGTTTATGAGGAACTCTCTTCTATCAATGGTGTTTAATTGCGTTAATGGTATTTATGACCTAGTTGATACCAAAAATAAGTCTTTGGAACTTACTCAAGTTAAATTTGTAACTTCTAGACTTGTTAAATATTCGTTGTTAAACAGTAACTTTGTTACTGACCTTAGAACATTTAGACATGTTTGTAATAACACAATTAGAGATATTGCTATTATGATGGGTAGACCATTTAATTTGCAAACAATGATTGAAATTTGTGAAACTATCGAACTTGCTATTAGTCAAATAGAGGAATTGATTAGAACCATTAATGATAATCATGTTGAGCAAACAGGGTTACTTGGCGATATACTTAATGTTAACTAAAATCAGTAGGCAAAAGAAAATTAAAATATTTTTTAAGGAAAATGAAAAATGGCAGAGAATATTGAAATTAAAGTTAGTTATGTGAGAATTACTGAATATGGATTAGAAACTCATAGAGGTGAGTTGATTTCTAATTTGAATAATGATGATAGAAAAGATGTTAAGGCTTTGAGCTTTTTGCCTATTGTGTATGAAGGTATTCTAGATATTACAAATTACCTAGAAGGTTTTGTGATTTTGGAGAATATTAATCTTCCTTCAATGATGACAACAAATATGGAAAAGGCGAAGAAGCATTGTCCAATGATTAAGCAAATCGTTGCTCTTTCTCGTAATACTTTTGAACAAGATATTGCAGGAACAGCAGTAAGAGTGGTTGCTAGAGAGGAAGAGGGTGATAATGATGCTGTCTTTTCTGCGTATTCATCTACAGACAAAGAAGGGAAAACAACCATTGTTATTAACCCTATACATATTGATAATCACGAGATTGCTATTGATGACAAAATTGAGGAGAGATTAACCCTTGCTCACATTGAAGAATATGTTTCTGGTGAGAAGGGATTAATGGGCGTAATTGAGGAGATTAATGCTACAATTGAAGACCCAAGATGTCATATTGATATTGGTAAGGAAATTCTAGAGAATTTGCTACAACTTTTTGTTGAAAAAGGACTAACTTTTGAACAGTTCACTATTGACTTTTCGAAATTATATGATAAAATAGAATCATACAAATCAATTGCAAGAAGTGTGAACCAAGTAAGTATCAAGGAAGAGGTTGAAACTTGTATTATTGAGACCTACCAAAGAGTTCAGCAATTACTATACGAAAAGATGTTGGTGGAACACGCTGAATTACTTCCTAAATTGGTTAGTGGTTCAACACTTGAGACCGAGAATATGCTTAAATCTGATTTGTCAAGATACATTGTGAATTTGACTACTTTAAGTCCTCAATTTGGAGAAGATTACAAAGAGGGTAATGCTGTAGACAATATCTTAAACGATATGGTTTTAGTTATGCCTAGAGGTGTAAAATCTTCTAAAAATAGAGATTTGCTTAAGAAGAATTTGACACAAGTAGTTGCTGACCTAAAAGAGAATAAGCAAAGTCTATTTGCAAAAATTGATAAGTGTTTAGAGGATAGAGTTAGTATTGAGTGGGCAAGAGAAACTTTTGCTAGTAAGTTTGGCTTAGATTTAGCTAAGAAACAGCAAAGAAATTTAGCTAATAGTTTTGTAAATGCTCTTACAACTAAGAACTTCGTTACGCTTATCAAAGATGATGTATTAGGTATAATTGCTAATGTTAAAAAAGAAATGGGAAATGGGGAAGTTCGTAGTAAGGAATTGTTAGAAATTATCGGAAGGGTAGTTGAAGCGTTCCCTACAAAGGAAGAAATTTATAATGTATTGGTAGACTTCATAGCAGCCAATGGATATGGCGCTATTCAACAAAACTAATACACGATAGGGGGAAAACAAATGGCAGAAAATGAAAACAGAAACAATGTAAATCCAACAATTACAATTAATAATGGTGGTGCAGGATTGCCTCAAGGAGAGAGTGCTGTGCTTCCTATTCTTGTTGAGTTTATTAGACAAAGTGGTCTTAACCATCAGGAAATTAAGGATTTGCTTTCTAATATTTCTAATGTACCAGCAAATGCAGATTTTGCTAGTCTTAGTGACGATGTTAAAAAGTCTTTGTCTAAGAGTATTAATGCTGCTAAGAATGCAATTCTAAAGAAAATAGAAGGGCTTTCTGTTGCTCCTGCTGAGAGTGGTGTTGATAATAGTGCTGCAATTGCCAAGTTGCAAGAGTCTCTTGATAGAATTGAAGATGTTGTTGCTAAGGGACTTAAGTCTTCAGCTACTGCAGAAAGAGCAACTGGAAGAGAACTTAAAAAATTAGTTGCTTCTTTAGATGGTTTGCATAAAAAAGTTGATGAGTTACTTGCTAGAGGTGTTGAGTCTGGTAATAATGGTGCTTCTGGAAATGGTGCTAGTAATGATGGCTCAGGTAACGATGGTGCCGGTAATGGCGGAGCTGGTAATAACGGAAATAATGGTGCTGGAAACGACGGCAACGGAGGTTCTGGAGCTGGTAATAATGGAAACAACGGCTCAGGAAACGATGGAGCAGGAAACAATGGTGCTGGAAATAATGGCTCAGGTAACAATGGAGCAGGAAATGATGGTTCTGGAAATGACGGGGCTGGAAATGATGGTAATGGAGGCTCTGGTGCAGGTAATAATGGTGGAGCTGGAACAAATCCTCCTAATCCTCCAAGCAAACCAAAACTAAAGAAATTAAGATTTGTACAAAAGTCTCTACAACAAACAAAAATGTTAGCAGAGGCTAAACAACCTTGGTACAAAAGACTTGCTACATTTGCAATCAAGCACCCTGTTTTATCAGTTGTTGCTGGTGCAGGTCTTGGTCTTGGATTATTCGGTGCAACTTGTGGTATTGCTGCTCTTGCAGGTGGTACAGGTTTCTTGACTGCAGCTAATATGTTGCTTCCATCACTTCCTGGTGTTGTTGGTGTGGGCGCTCTTGGCGGTGGTACAGTATCATTAACTTCTAACACTTTGCCTAAAGGTCAATGGGGTCTATATGCTAAAGCAGGTAGACTATTTGGAAAAGTTAAGAAAATTGATAGAACTAAACAATGGGTTGCTTCTTTTGAGAAACAACAAGAGACTGCTAAAGAGGCTGCTAGAGAAAGACATAGAAATAGCAAAGGTTTAATTAGAAAACTTAAAGTACATAGAGTTGTTTCTAAAGTACACAAACAGGCAGAGAGAATTTCTAGAAAAGCAAGAAGATGGTTTGAGAGAAGACTTGTAAAGACTACATCTAAGGCTTTGGAAACTAAGAATAAATTAAACACAAAAGAAATTAAGAGTGATAGAACACAAGCTTTAGCTGGATATCTTCAAAAGAAGAAGAGAGCAGAGAATAAGTTTGCTAAAGGTAAACTAGATGAAGAAGACTTTGCTGAAAGAATTGCTGATTTGGAAGAAGATTATGCTGACTTAGATGGTGGTGCTCCTGGTTTGTCTGAAGTTCCTACTTCTAAATATTATACCTTCGATACTGAAGCATTAGAGGCTATTAAAGTTGCAGATGCTTCTGGTAAGAATTCTGCATTCCAAACTATCAAACAAGATATTTTGACAAGAAATTCTGTTGAAACTCGTTCAATTGGTACTAAAGTGGTGCACGACCCAGAATATATAGCTCAACTTATTGAAGAAGAGAAGAAAAAGGGTAATGCTGATAAGGTTAGAGAATTAACAGAAATGCACAAGAAGATTACTGATACAGTTGCAGCTGCAGAAGCAGATGCTAAAGCTGCTGGAGTAGAGGGCTTTGAGGCATTAGTTGATTTAACTGATGAAGAACTTGCACAAATTGAGCAAGAACAAGAAAAGTAATTTCAAAAGAGAGGTAAATACCTCTCTTTTTTTGTAGAATATTAATGTTTTTGGCTTTATAACTTAGTTGCTTGTTTGACTATTTAACTAATTATTGTTAAAATAAAAGGTGATTATATATTTATATATTAATTTATATATAATATTTATTTAATAGTTGCTAGGTGAAAATGATTTTATGAGTGAAAAGTTAAAAGAATTGCAAAAAAGCAAAGTTAAATTTTTTGGATTTGAATTTGATAGTAAACCATTTTGGATATCTATGTGCAGTGCATTAGGAGCGTTAGTGTTATTGACTGCGCTTACCATATTTGGTGTAGAGATTAGTTGGTATGGAGTATTATTTGGAATAGGGTTTTTAGTAGCATTAGTTCTTGCTCCACAACTTTGCAAAGAAAGAGGTGTTGATAGCGAGTTTCCATATACGGTTATTTGGTTTGTATTTCCACTATCAATTTTAGGTGCTAGAATATATTATCTTGCCTTTCACGGAGGAATTGATAGTATTAAAGATATTATCACTTTTTGGCAAGGTGGACTTGCAGTATATGGCGGAATAATTGGTGGTTTAATTGGTCTGATTATTGCTTGTCTTTGGAAGAAAATTAATATTGTTAAAATGACAGATGTTGCTGCACCACTACTTGCTTTGGGTCAAGGTTTTGGCAGAATTGGTTGTATATTTGGTAAGTGTTGTTATGGTGTAGAAGTTACAAACAAGGCATTACAATGGTTCCCTGTAGCGATTAAGGTTTATGGGGATTATCACTATGCAACAAATTTCTATGAGGCAGTATTTAATGTTGCGTTGTTTTTTGGATTAACTATTTTGCTTAGAAAATTAAAAATTACAGGACTACCTACTTGTGCTTATCTATTTGGATATGGTCTTGTTAGGTTTGTTTTAGAGTCTTTTAGAGCAGAAGAACAGACTTTATATTTAGGTAGTTATCCTGTTTCTAAATTAGTAAGTATTGCTTGTATACTAATTGGCGTTGTAGGTATATGTACTCTTTTAATTGTTAATACTAGAAGAAAAAACGCTGAAACAGAGGAGCAAAAATAATCTTTGTTTCAACTTGATTGATGGTTGTTAATGAAGAAAATTAGAATTGTTCAGTTCCTAGGAATTGTATTATTTGTAGCATATTTAATAGTGTTTGTAATAGACCTAGTGAGAGGGATTTTAGGAGATTACAAAGAATTAATTTTTTCATTGTTTATGGCTATAATTGGTATAAATCTTATTATTAAAGGGGTGCTTATTAAAAGTAATTCAACCCTTTGGTTTGCTAATGTGTTAATAACAATGGCTCTTACAATAGCTGTGCTTAGGTACTTGAAGATTGATGTTGTAGAAAATTATTATTTGTTTACAATTATTCCGATTATTGCAAGTGTTATAAATTTGGTTGTTTTTAAAAATTTGATTTATATAAAAGTTATAATTATTAATGTTACAGTTATAGTTCCGACAATGTTACAATTTCTAAAAAAATTTGATATTTATTGGACTACAGGAATGTTTGTTATAAGTGTTCTAATAGGAGTGCTAGTCTGTAGGCTGATTAATTTTGATAAGGAGAATGTTTAATGGCAAGGTTTGATATTAATAAAAAAGGTTATGATACTGAACAAGTAGATAACTTTATTGGTAAACTTAGTTTGAAATATGAAGAGAAACTATCCGAACAAAAGGATAGGGTTTTTGCGTTGAAAAATGAACTTGCCGTAATGGAAGAGAGATTAAATAGTTATAGAGATAAGGATAAGCAAGTATCTCAAGCATTAGTCTTTGCCGTAGAAAAAGCAGAGCAAATAGAGAGTAATGCTAGTAAACTATATGATTTGGAAGTTAAAAGACTTAGACTTCTATATAAACAATGGCAAGATATAATTGCTAAAATTTCTTTATCTAATGTTTCAAGCGCTATTGCTAAAGAACTTCAGTCTTTTACAATCACTATTGGTGAGGTGCTTGAACAAAATACTAGAATTGGCGGTAATTTAATTAGAAAAGATTTACATAAAAATAGTAATGATTATATTAAAAATTTACTTAATAGAATGGATTATTCAATTAATGCTAAGCCTAAACAAACAACAACCACCAAGTCTGTAAAAACTGCTATGACTATAGAAACAGATAAAGAAAATAATAGAATGATTGATTTAAGTGGAAAACTAGATAAAATCAAGGCTAAAGGTACTGGTGGAAGTATGGCTGAAAATTATCTAAACAGTGATGAAGATATGCAGTCGGTTTTTGCTAGAACTATGACAAGAAAGAACCCTCCAAAGAAAAAGGAGAGTGGGTTTGATTTGGAAGATGCTCTTAATCCAAAAGAGGACTTAGATGAAATTATGAAAGCATTTGATTTCTTTATTGAAGAGCATGGTGAAGAGGAAGAATAATATCTATAAACATTAGATTATTTATTTTTGGTAGTCTAATGTTTTTTTGTTTTTATTGACTGTGGCTTTTCTTTTAAGTTGCTATGAAAGTCTGCTTGTGATATAATATTTTATAATTTTGGAGGAAATATGGAAATTCTTGATGTTTATGATATTCACGGAAACAAGTTGAACAAAACAACTGTTAGAGGTAATTTGGATTTAAAAGAGGGTGATGAGTTCATTAAAATTGTTACTGTTTGGTTTAAAAGTGGAATAAGATATTTAATTCAATTGGTGAGTGAACAAAAAGGTAGTATTTATGCGGTAACTGGTGGGCATGTTCCTACTGGCTCAACTCCTTTGGAACAAGCAAAGGTTGAGTGTAAAGAAGAACTTGGGTTTGACTTGGAAGATGATAAACTTACTTATTTGGGACCTGTGTACGAAAAGAGAGTAATAATTGAGGTTTATCTTTATGAAGATGAAGATAGAGACTTGGAAGAAGTTGAATTTGACCTACAAGAAGAAGAGGTTGCTGAGGTTGTTTGGTTAACAAAAGATGAAATGGAAGATATGATGCTGAAGGGTATGTTAAGAGACTCTACTGCCCATCAATATATGGAATTTATCAAAAATATGTAAAACAATATTGGAAGATAGGTGTTGGCCTATCTTTTTTATATATGTATATATAGAATATAATTAATAAATATATAATATATGGTGTTATAGGGTTGTTTATAACAGATGGTTTTGGGAGTGTAATGTTAAAAATAGATATAACTTATAGGTGGAGTAACAAAAACTTATGATTGATTAATGAAACACCCGGGT
>JAZLDP010000012.1:0-3457 GCA_045614835.1 Clostridia bacterium
TACACTGTAACAGCAATAGGTAAGGGTAACTATACTGGTAGTGCGAGTGCTACATTTACAATTGAAAGTAAGAGTATTGCGGGGGCAAGTTTTACTTGTCAAGATGAAGTTTATACAGGATTGCCTGTTGGAACTCCAACAATGAGCTTGATGGTAGATGGTATAACCTTACAATACCCAAAAGACTATTCTATAAAGTTTTATGATATAGGAGCCATTAATCCTGATTTGGTTAGTTATGCTTGTACTTATACTATTAAAGCAACTGGAAAAGGTAACTACAAAGATAGTGTTAGTACAACATTTACTATAAAGCCAAGAAGTTTGTCGTCTGGTGTAATTTTTGGTAGTTATACTACTAGTTATACATATACAGGTCTTGAGATAACTCCTGTTCCTTCTTCTATGATTGACAATGGATTAGGTGAGACTTTAAGTAGTTCGGATTATGAACTGTCTTATAGCAATAATGTTGATGTTGGTCAGGCTTGGATTCTTGCTACTGGTAAAGGAAATTATACTGGTGAGATTAGGTCTTCATTTACTATTAAGCAATATTCTGGTTCATTAACAATATCTGGCTTATCTTCTTCGTATGAATATACTCGTTCAGCAATAAAACCAGATGTTACTGTTACAAGTGAACTAGGTAAAACTATGGTATGTGATACTGATTATTCGGTGTCTTATTCTAATAACACTAATTTAGGTACAGCTACAGTTACTGTAACTGGTATTGGGAATTATTCAGGTACAGGTAGTGCAACTTTTACAATTTCTGCTTATGATATGAAAAATTTCTCGTTACCAAGTGTTCTTTATTTTTATTACACAGGGTCTGAAATAACTCGAGATACAACTGGTATGATAATACATAACGGCTATGAGTTGAAAGAGAATAAAGATTATACTGTAGAATATTCTAATAATATTAATGCAGGAACTGGAACAATCACCTTTACAGGTAAAGGGAATTATACAGGTACAAATACAGTGCAGTTATATATTTATGCAATTGACTTTGAAACCTATCAAGAATGGTTTACTTTCAGTAGCCCTGTACCTGAGCAAACTTACTTTTATACAGGTTCAGAAATTAGACCTGTGCCAGAAGTATATTATAATGGTATCGAGCTGGTTGATGGTGTAGACTTTGATTGTTCATATGGATGTAATGTGGATGTTTCATATACTGGTGATGGTGATGTTATAGGTTCTTATGCACGAGTTACAATTATAGGAAAAGGCAATTTTAGAGGAAGCTATATATTGCCATTTACAATTTGTCCTAGAGATATCTCAGATGCGACAATTACAGGTATTACTGGTAAGACTTATACAGGTATGGCTCAAACTCAGTCTCCTACTATAACATATAATAGTATGAGCTTAATAGAGGGAACTGATTATGAGTTGTCTTATTATAATAATATAAATGTAGATAGTCAAAATTTAGCAAGAGTTACAATAACAGGTAAGGGAAACTATACTGGTTCAGTTACAGAAAGTTTTCAAATTGTAGCTAGAAACATTAGTGAAGTTGAAATTACTTATAGTGCATTAGAGTTTACCTATAATGGTTCTGCTCAAGGACCTACAATTACTTCGGTAAAATTCGGTGGTGTTTCTGTTGCGGCTGCATCTATCGTAGCCAATGGTTCAATGACTAATGCTGGTACTTATAATGCAACCGTAATAGGTGCTGGAAACCTAACTGGTACAATTACAGTTAGTTGGGAGATTAAACCAAAGAGCATCAGTGGGGCTACTGTAACTGTTGGAGAGCTTACATATACTGGAAATGAATTAACTCCAGTTATAACCGTTAAAGATGTCGAGACAACTCTAGTAGAGGGTGTGGATTATAAGTTAGTTTATTTAACGGCTGTTAATGCTGGAAGTTATAATATTGAGGTTTCGGGTAAGGGAAATTATACTGATTACAAGAATGTAAGTTATAGTGTTAATCCTGTAGATATAAACTCAGATGGTGTAGAAATTCTTAGATTAGAACAAGCTTATGAATATACTGGTGACCCACTTACTCCAGTTGTTTGTGTAAAATATAATGGCAGAGAATATACTAGTGGTAGTAAGACATTCACCGTAGCATATTCTAACAACACAAATGCAACCGAAAGAGCCGAAGTTACATTGGTAGGTTGTGGAAACTTTACAGGTACAAGAACCGCATACTTTACAATTACTCCACTGGAGCTTGTAGTGAATTATCCTGATATAAGCTTTTCTTATACAAGTAATTATGTTTATACTGGCATCAATATAGAGCCAGAAATGATAATAAATATTGGAGAGCGTGAACTTGTAGAGGGAGATGAGTATACACTTACTTATTCGAATAATACTAATGTTGGAACAGCGACAATTGTTATTGAGGGTGTTGGCAACTTTACTGGTAGCATAACTAAAACATTTACAATTAGTGCTCTAGATATCAATGACGAGAGTGTCAGTGTTTATGACATTGAAGGCCAAACTTATACTGGTAGTGCCATTACTCCTGATGTTACTGTATATATCTCAAGAAATGTTCGTGTTAGTACTGGATGGTTTTTAGAAGAAGACAAAGACTATACTCTAACATATGCAAATAATGTAAACGCTGGAACAGCTAGTATTACTATTGCTGGTATGGGTAACTTTACTGGAGAAAGAGTAGTTGAGTTTACTATAAATCCTATGGATATTAATAATGCTGTTTGGTATATGAATGTTTATGGTGAATGTGGATATACTGGTAGTGAAATAGAATTCGTTACTGACATTCGTTTTGTTGATAACATAATTGTAGAAGACACAGATTATAAAGTTGTTTATTCTAATAATAAAAATATGGGAAAAGCAACTTGTATTGTAAGTGGTTTGGGCAACTTATGTGGTGAAATAGTTTTAGAGTGTCAAATAGTGCCTTTATCAATTGAAGATACTAGGATTACTGTAGATGCTATTCCTGATAGAATTTACACAGGTGCAGCGCATTTGCCATTACCTGTTATTAAGTTTAATGAAACAACTCTTAAAGAAGGTGTAGATTATTTATTATTCTACGATAATAATGTTAATGCAACAAATGAAGCAGTTATTACAATTACAGGTATAGGTAACTTTACTAGTTCAAGAACAGTATTGTTTACAATCAACCATCGAGATATTAGTGATGGGGAATTGATTGCTGAGGATATGCTTACTTATTCAGGTCTTGAATTGATTCCTAATACAACTCTAATAGTTGATGGTAAAACTCTTGAAAAAGATAAAGATTATTTGGTTGTTGCATCAAACAATGTTAACTTTGGTAATGCTGCTTTAACTATTAATGGTAAAGGTAATTATACCGGTGTTATTAATTCTAGTTTCTATATTGCTAAGGCTGCATTGTCTGATGTTGTTATAGATAGTATTTCTACTCAAAATTACACTGGTAGTGAGATAACTC
>JAZLDP010000013.1:0-2272 GCA_045614835.1 Clostridia bacterium
GACGGCATACCGAATGTATAGCCATCGCTCGTGACAAAGCGTTCGTCCCATGCGAAAGTCAATTGGCGAAGCACCTTGGCTTCATCGCGATTGGGCAAACGATAAGGGGCAGGCAAGGTGATACTTGCTGCCTCACTATAGTAAAGATGTTCTTTGAAAACTTGAATCCGCCACTCGTCGCTATCCGTCAGCAGGATAATCGTCGTCTCGCCCTCATTGGGCAAAGGTACTGGCTCGGCTGGCTCGTTAGGATTGCCACACGATGTCAGTAGTAACAGAGAAACGCACATCAGTAGTGCCACTCGCCATAAGCACATGGCTCGGCTCGCAGGGGATAACATAAGTCTTGGGGCTTAAAAACTGCCTACGATGTCTGTGTTCCATTCGTGACTGACATTAACGGTTGCTGATGGAGCAGTAAAGAGTTTACCGCTGAGCAGGGTCTTGGTGTTGGCAGCAAGGCGCACCTCATCGAGCGACACGCTGTAGAGAGCCGTACCGCCATCGCCATAGACATTGATAGTGAGGGCTGCCGTGTACTCGTCAGTGAGAGAGGGAGCAAGCAGGTTCATGGTGAACTGCTGATTGGTCTTGCCTGCCTTGCTCTCGCAGTTGATGCGTTGGACGAACTCCTCGCCGTTGGTGGCACAGAGGGTCGTGGCATCCAGCGTATTGTAGCGAGGGTTGATAACGAACTCAATCTCCTTGGCAGCCGCAGGGAAAGCATCGAGGACGGTGATGACTAATTGTCCTGTCAGTCGTTGCAGCGTGAGGTCTTGTGCAGGAGTGTTGTTGGTGACATTGAGGGTGAGGAGTTTGCCGAAAGTGGGCTTGACTCCGCCCATGGTTATTAGTCCGTCTGCCACGCTGATGTCTGTGCTGCGAGTGCAGACGAAAGAGAGGTTATGGCTGCCGTGTGTGAGGGTCAGGGTAATAGTGCCGAAGTCCTCTTGGCCGTTGGTCTGATGAGCGAGTTGGTTAGTGCCGTCGAAGATATATAGGTCTGTGAGTGCAGTACCGTCTTGGTCATCGAGGATAGTGGCTTGTTGCTTGGGTGCGATACCCATAGGAGTGGTGGACTGACGAAACGCATCTATATGGAAAGTGACTTGCTTGGTAGGCGCAGGCTCGTTGGATTGGTTACACGAGACGAACATCGCCACGAGGACGAGTAGGCAGATAGACTTTTTCATGGTGGTTAGTTTTGAAGTTAATAATCTGCAAAGGTAGTACTTCCTTGCCATTTGTGCAAGAGATATACATTGAATTGTGTTGTAGAACATATAAAAAGTATGAAAAATATGAAAAAAGATGACATTATACAAATAGTAGGCATTGTTATCGTAGTAGCGATAGCGATTTGTTTGTTCGGTTGCAAGACCCCTCAACCTATCGTACAAACGGAGGTCAAGGAGGTAATCGTAGAACGAGAGGTGCGTGACACCATCGTGACCATTGCACCAGACTCTGCTAGTATCAAAGCACTATTAGAGTGTGATTCAGCAGGCAATGTGCTTATCAAGGAACTTGAAGAGGTTCAGGGCAAGAATGTGTCACTAGCACTCCAACTCAAGAACTCGAAGAAAGGCAAACCTGCGACACTATCGATTGACTGCAAGCAGGATTCTCTTGAGAAAGTGATTGCGCTTAAAGATGAGACCATCAAGGAACTGACTAACAATAAGCAAGTGGAGACTATTGAGGTAAAGTACATCCCCGAAGTGGTGAAGTGGTTTGCGTGGATAGGAGCAGCAGCGATACTATATGTGGTATTACGAATAGCCCTATGGGTATATAAAAAGTTCTTCTTACCCGTATAGTAAGGAGATTGGCGAATCTTAATAAAAAGCACCTTTCTTTGGTCTCGCCTCGGGGATTTGCGAGACTATAGAGTGAAGAATCTTAATAAAATGTGTGTTTGGTCGTTGTTTGAATTGTTTGTAAGGGTGGTTGTTTGTTCATGTTAAGTCCTTAGGTAATTTTTAAAGGGTTGAGATTATTCTAAGGCAACTCGGTAGTAGTTCAGATGGTAGAGCCATTGGTCGCTAGTTCGAGTCTCGCCTACCGAGCAAGAAAAAGATTGTTTAACTATTAAAAGATAAAAGAAGATATGGGAATTATAGAAAGGGCTAAAAAAGCAAGTGCTGGAGATTGGATTAACTTCATATGCTTTGTATTTAGTATCTCATTGGGTACGATAGGGTTTATTATCCCCCCAACAGGAGAGATTGACAATTCAGTATTGATATTCATTGGAGAGATAGGGTTCTTT
>JAZLDP010000014.1:0-7419 GCA_045614835.1 Clostridia bacterium
ATTCTATTTAGACTTATTAGAGAGTGGGCAATATCTATGGACGAACTTAGACCTCAACTTATTGCTGAGGCTAGTAAGGTTGAATGGCAACCAGCATTCTATGAGAAGAGAATGATAGATTGGCTAACTAATATGGGTGACTGGTCTATTAGTAGAAAGAGATATTATGGTCTACCACTTCCTATTTATGTATGTAAAGACTGTGGAGAGGTTACTGTTATTGGTAGTCTACAAGAACTAAGAGATAGAGCTGTAGACCCAGATAAAGTAGATAAACTACCACACCTACATAGACCATATATTGATGAAGTTAAAATTAAGTGTCCTAAGTGTAATCACGAGGTAGAAAGAATATTAGATGTTGGTGACTGTTGGCTTGATGCTGGTATTGCACCATTTAGTACTAACAAATACTTCGAAGATAGAGAGTTCTGGGAGCAAAACTATCCTGCAGAAGTTGTAATTGAGATGAAAGAACAAATTAGACTATGGTTCTATTCTATGCTTGTTATGGGTGTTGCTCTTACTGGTAAGAGTCCTTATAAGAAAGTGTCTACTTATGGTTCTTTACTTGCTCAAGATGGTAAAAAACTATCTAAATCTAGCCCTAATAACATTCCTCTTAACGAGGCTTATGATAATATTGGTGCAGATATTATTAGATATACTTTCTGTTCAACTAATCCACAAAGTGATGTAATATTCAGTTATAGTTCAACAGATGAAGTTAGAAGAAAATTGTTGTCTTTATGGAATGTATATGTATTCTTCAATACTTATGCTGTTATTGATAATCCTAATCTTCAAGGCTACAAACCTGATGTAAAGACACTTACAATTACTGATAAGTGGTTGATTACTAGAACTAATGAATTCGCTAAACTAGCAGAGAAGCATTATGAGGCTGTTAAGACTTGCGAAGTTATATCTGAGTTTGAGAAGTTCGTTGATGAATTATCTAACTGGTATATTAGAGTTAACCGTAGAAGATTCTGGAAGAACGAAGAAGATAGTGATAAACTAAATGCTTATTTCTGTCTAGAATATGCTATTAAAAATATTGCTATGGTTATGGCTCCAATTATGCCATTTATGATGGAATATATCTGGCAAAATCAAGTTAGAGAAGTTGAGAAAGATGCTGCTGAAAGCGTAATGCTTTCTGGATTTAAGATTGCTGACTTTGAGTTAGAAGATGAGAACCTACTTGAGAAAACTAATATCGTAAGGTCAATTATTGCAAGTGGTCTAAAACTTAGAAATGAGAATAACTTAAAAGTTAAACAACCTCTTGGTATGGCTTATGTAATTAATGAGGATAAGAACACTCTTGATGCTATTAGTAAATATAAGTCTCTAATCGAGGAAGAACTTAACATTAGAGAAATCGAACTTACTGATGATGTAGAGAGATTTAATAACCATTACTTAACTCTTAACTTCCGTACTGCTGGTAGAGTGTTAAAGGGTGATGTTCAAAAGATGAAAGTTGCTCTTGAAAATACTAATGAAGAAGTTATGGAAAGATATGTTACTGAGTTCGATAATGGTAAGGTTAATGTAGAGGGATTTGGTGAGTTCGATAGTGAGTTGTTTGTTAAGAATGCTAAATCTAGACCGGAATTTATCCTAGATAGTGAGAACGGTATGACTGTAGTTCTTGATATTACTCTAACTGATGAATTAATCAATGAGGGTATTTTAAGAGAGATTATCCGTAATGCTCAAGTTCTTAGAAAAGAAGCAGACTTCAAGATTGATGATAGAATTGATATTAATATCACAACAGAGGACACAAATGTTGCAAATATCTTAGATGAAAATAAAGATAAAATTGCTTCTGAAGTTCTTGCTAAGAATTATAATACAACAAAGTTTGCTCCAACAATTGCTAAGGATATGGAAGTTGGCGATAATGTTGTTGTTCATTATGAATTAAGAGTAAGTGAGTAGTAAAAATTTAATGTAGTTGGTTTATATTTGCCAACTACATTTTTATTTGATATAATATGTATTATGAGTGAAAATAAGAGAAGATTTAGATTATCACCTAGTATGCAAATTATACTAGGATTTACAGTTTTAATATTACTTGGTACTTTTCTACTTGCTCTTCCGATTGCTAACAAAGATGGACAGTGGCTAAATATAGTAGATGCTTTTTTCACAAGTACTAGTATGGTTTGTAGTACAGGTCTTACTGTTATGAATATAGCGCAACAATTCACTTTGTTTGGTAAAATTGTTATATTACTTCTTATTCAGATTGGTGGTCTTGGTATTATATCTCTGACTTCTTTGATTTTATTAATTCTAAAAAAGAAATTTTCTTTCAGTAATAGAATGGTAATTAAAGAAAGTTTGAATACAGACACAGTGCAAGGTGTTGTTGCCTTTATTAAAAGAGTATTGATTATTACTTTTGCGATTGAAGGCGTTGGGGCTATTTTATTGCTTTATAGTTCAGTTGTGTATACTGGTTCGTTTTGGAGTGGTTTGTTTTCAGCAATTTTTATGTCAATTTCTGCTTTTTGTAATGTAGGAGTTGATGTTTATATTAGTGCTAGTGGTGAAATTTCAGGAATTACATCATTTGCTTCAAATGTTCTTATGTTGTTACCAATTATGATGATTATTCTTCTTGGCGGAATTGGTTTTGTTGTTTTGATTGGTGGTTTTAAGAATATTAGAACTAATCAAAATACTAAAGTTATTTTAATTCTATCCGCAATTTTGGTTTTTGGCGGTGCTGGACTTTATATGTTAGTTGAATGGAATAATCCTAATACAATAGGTAATATGTCAACTGGTGAAAAAATTCTAAATTCATTTTTTCAAAGTATTTCATCAAGGAATGCTGGTTCTACTACATTTAATCAAGGTGGATTAAGTACACTTGGTCAAATTATTACAATAGTTCTTATGTTTATCGGAGGTGCTCCGACTTCGGTGGCTGGTGGAATTAGAGTAACAACATTCTTTGTGATTTTAGTTTTTTTGTTTAAAAAGAATAGTAGTAATGGTGCAGTAGTATATAAGGGTAAGAATTTTCCAATAACTATGTTATATAAAGCTTTGAAGGTATTGCTTTATACAATAGGAATAATAATTATATCTATTGTCTTAATACTCGCTATTGAGGGTGATACTTTTAGCCTTGGAAGTGTGATATTTGAGTGTGTTTCAGCAATAACTACTACAGGTTTTTCTATGGGTATTACTCCAATGTTGTCAGTTGCTAGTAAAATAGTTATTTCTATAATTATGTTTGTAGGAAGAATTGGAATGACAACATTATTGCTTGGATTATCTACAAAGAGTGATGCAAGTATTGAACAAGTAGAATATACTAATACAGATATTATAGTGGGTTAAATATGGAAAAAGAAAAAAGTATAGATAAATTAAATGATTTTGTTGTAATTGGTGCAGGTAGACTGGGTAGAAGTGTTGCTACTCACTTATTCTCACACGGAAAAGAAGTGCTAGTTATTGATAAAAACCAAACTAATGTAGGTATGCTAAATGGTAAAGTTTCAACAGCTGTAACTACTGATGCTATTTCTGTTGATGTGTTACATTCTTTAGGGGTGCAAAACTTCGATTGTGCGATAGTTTGTATTACAACAGACTTGGAAAGTTCGTTGCTTGTTTGCCAAAATTGTAAAGACTTGGGTGTTGGATATCTAATTGCTTGTGCACAAAGTGAACAACACGGTAAAATTCTAGAATCTTTAGGAATTGATATGATAATTTATCCTGAAGAATTTGTTGGCAAAAAACTTGCAACATTACTTGCAAATCCAGGAATTAATGAGTTGACAGAATTAACTGATGAGTTCAAAATATTTGAATTTAAGTTACCTATTGCTTGGGAAGATAAAGTAATTTCTGAAGTTAATATGAGAAAGAAATACAAACTATCTATTGTATTTATTAAGCGTGGTGAAGAAGTTTTCTATCCAGAGCCAGAGTTCAAACTTCAAGCGGGAGATTCGTTAGTGGTTGCTGGTGAGAGTTCTAAGATTAATGCTATTGTTAAACTTATCAATAATGCTTCTGATGTTGCAGAACAACTTAATGCAATCTTCAATGATGATGAAGCATAAGTTATAATTTTAAGGAATAAAAAGTGTAAGATGTTCTTACACTTTTTTTGTATTGTTAACAGTGCTTCGTTGTTGTTTTGTTTTTTGTAATTTTTGACATTTGGTATATTTGTTCCTTTGGAGTGTGTTTGAGAAAAACGCTATATTTATAGGTTTTTGTAGTGGGTATTGACTGGATAGATGCTTCTGTGTTATAATATCACACAGATTATGGGAGATAAATATGAATATAGAGGATAAATTTAAAATTCAAGAATTTGAGTGTGATTTGACCGACTTTACAACAAAGGGTTTAGATGTTGTTGCCTTTGTTCGTAGAAAGAGAAAGGAAAATCCAGAAATGAAACTTGACTTTTATGACTATGCAGGTGAATACTACAAAAAACCAGAGTACTTTGCTATTGGTGAAGATATGGTGTATAAGAAGAAACAGTGGGCGGGTGAAGTTCCTGCTGAGGTTATTCTTGCTTATGCTTATAATTATTTAGGAATGTTTTCTCCTGTTGCTTATCCTTTCTTTATGTCAACATATAATCCTAGGGGCGCTAAGGCTATATTTTCTCCAGATGGTGTTATAACCAAAGATGTTCAACAAATATTTCCAACTGCAGAAAAAAGAGGGGATATGGCTTGTCATACTTTTAAGGGTCTTTTTACTGATGAGAAGTGTGATAACATTACTAGAGAAGGTAAACTTTCTAGACTTAAAGAGACAGTTGCTTCAATTGCTTTTAATAATAAAGATGCTGGATTTGATAATTCTTTTTGGTTAAAAGATAGTGTAACTGGACAATATACTGGTGTTATTAGTATTGACCACGGTTATAGCGGTAGAGATAGTATGTATGCTGGAGATAAAGATAGTGTGATGCGTTGGCTATATCACAAAGGCGAACACGGTTATAATGGTATGTATCATATGGAAGAAGATAGGGCAACTGTATTGTACTTTTTGAAAAGATTGCTTATTGGTAATTCTATAGATGGAGTTCAATTAACTGATGCTGAGATAATGGAAGTTAAGTTTCTAATTGAAGAAATAAGCAAGTTGGACTTTAAACAAATTACTGAAGAGTTTCAAGCAAGATATAATTATAAATGTTCTCCAGCGTTCGTTCAGGCATTGGAATGGTCTAGAGAGGACCTTTGTAAAGAACTAAGTTAACATAATTAAACACTTTAGTGAATGGCTAGAGTGTTTTTTTGTTGACTTAAATTAAGTTTTAGAAGTATAATTAGTATGAAAAGTATAACTAGTTATACTAAAGGAGAAATTATGGATAGGAATAAGTATATCGGTATATGTAAAGTTGGTGAGAAAGGGCAAATTGTAATTCCTAAAGAAATACGAAAAATGTTTGATATCAATCCTGGAGATTGTGTTGTTGTTCTAGCTGATAAAGATAGAGGAATTGCTGTGCTTAAATCTGATGAAATAGAGGATTTGACTGATAGAGTATTGAATAAATAAGGATATTAATATGAGTATTATTTCTATTAACGAAGTTACAAAAAATTATAAAAGTAAAAAGGCTCTTGATAAAGTGTCTCTTGATATAAATGAGGGTGAACTGTTTGGACTTCTTGGTGTCAATGGTGCAGGTAAAACAACTCTTATTAAAATTCTTTGCGGACTAACAAAGAAAACTAGCGGGGATATTGTTGTTGATGGATTTAATCTTGATAATGACATAGATAAGATTAAAGAGATAATTGATATATCTCCTCAAGAGACAAGTGTTGCTGGAAACCTGACTGTTAGAGAGAATTTGGAATTTTTTGCTAATATATATAATAAAGAAAATAAGTCAGTAGTAGAAGATATTATCAAAGTATTTAATTTGGAAGATGTCCTTGAGCAGAGAGCCAAAACATTGTCTGGTGGATATAAGAGAAAGTTGTCCGTTGCAATTGCCCTTATTTCTGAACCGAAAATATTGTTTTTGGACGAACCAACTTTAGGACTTGATGTTTTTGCAAGAAGAGAACTATGGAAGATAATTACTAAACTAAAAGGTAAAATTACAATAATTTTAACCTCCCATTATCTAGAAGAAATCGAGCATCTATGTGATAGAGTGGCTATACTTGCAAAAGGAAAAATATTGAAAGTGGGGACAATTACTGAACTAAAAAAGAGTACCAAGAAAGCAACTTTTGAAGAGGCGTTTATTGAACTTGTGGAGAAAGAAAATGAGTAAAACTTTTAACTTTTTTAAACGCAATATAAAAGAATTATTACGAGACCCAATGATTTATATATTTTGTCTTGGGTTTCCTGTTGTAATGATGATTATATTCCAAATAATCAATAATGCGTCAGGAGGCCATACATCTATGTTTGAACTAAATGCCTTGCTTCCTGCTATTATTATGTTTTCGTATACTTTTGTAATGCTAACAATGGCCTTGCTAGTATCCAAAGATAGACAGACTTTTTTCTTAAAAAGATTATATTCTTCTCCTATGAGGCCTATTAATTTTATCTTGGGTTATTTTCTTGTTGGATTTGCCGTTGCTATTTGCCAAACTGTAATTTGTATTATTTTAGGACTATTTATATCCTTGATTTCAAAAGTGGAATATATATCTTTTGGAGAAGTTTTGCTTCTAATTGTTAGTCAGTTGCCAATACTTATAACTAATGTCTTGTTTGGAATTTTGTTCGGTACTGTCTTTAATGACAAGACTGCTCCTGGAATTTGTTCGGTGTTTATTAGTTTATCAGGAATGTTAGGTGGTTGTTGGATGCCTCTAGACACTATGGGAGGATTAGAGGTGTTTTGTAGGTTTTTACCTTTTTATCCATCAGTTTGTCTTGGTAGGGTAGTAACGGGTGCTACTAAAACTCTAGGTGGAGTATATGTTTTAGATGGTACAATTCTTTTGGGTTTTATACCTATTGCTGTATTTATGGTGGGAAGTATTGTGCTTTCGATTGTTGCATTCAAGAGAAATATGGTAAGTGATAAATAATTAAATAATGTAGACAACAAAAAGGCGAAAGTGTAATACTTTCGCTTTTTGCTTTCGATGTGGTTGTATGTTGTTTTGTATAGAATTATACTCTATTGTGTCTACCAAAGTAACCGTTTTGAGTTGCTTTTGTGTCTGAAATTGTTACGAAAGCTTTTGGGTCTTTTTCGGTAATAATTGCTTTTAGGTTTTTAAGTTGTTTGTTATCTGTTTCGATAAGAAGCATATATCTGTCTTCTTGTTTTGAAGAACCTTTAGCGACAAGAATAGTTGCGCCAAAACCTGCATCAGATAGAGATTTTACAAGTTCGTCATTTTTGCTAGAAGAGATAAC
>JAZLDP010000015.1:0-5523 GCA_045614835.1 Clostridia bacterium
ATATCCATAATGCCAAGAATTATAAGTAATATTATTCTAAATGTTCTCATACTTTTAATTCTCCTTTTTCT
This sequence comes from Clostridia bacterium, assembly GCA_045614835.1. GTDB lineage: Bacteria > Bacillota > Clostridia > Christensenellales > UBA1242 > UBA11490. Next base: position 72 of record JAZLDP010000015.1, read on the forward strand.
CAAAATGGAATTCTAATAAATTATCGTTATCATAGTAATAACAAGTTTCACTGGTATTAATAGGTTTATTATTTTCGAAACTGGCGAATTTAGAAATTTCTTCTTCAATATAAGTTGGAGTAAAGATTGGTCTTTCTTTGATTTGTTCGCTCTCTTCAGCAATCTCATTCCAGAAAGATAATGCAAAATATGAACAGTTACGAAGAATTCCCCATCTATCGTGATTAGACATAAAATCATTAATTTTGGTTATATCTTCTAAGTTTGCACCTGTAGTAATAGAATATCTACCATCATATTTGTTGCAAGTAGTGATATAATTACTTTCGATATTAAACCAAATACCGAAATGCTCGGTTAAACTCCAAGTACTAACAGTTATACTTTCGCTAGGTTGAAGTTCATAATTATATATAGTTATAGGATTATTAGATATATTTTCTATAGACAAAAATGCGTGTCCTAAGTTAATTAGTCCCCAGTTACTCTCATCTTTGCCTGAATAAGCAAATAATGTAATATAGGCTATATCATCTTCGTAAATATTAACTTTGTAATCTTTGTTACCACCTGAACAAGCAGATATTATAGTACAAAAAGATATCATAAGTACTAACAATATTGCTTTTAGGCTGAATTTTTTAGACATAAAAATTCTCCAATAATATTTCTTATTTTTATTTTATAATAAAAACATTTGTATAAACAAGAAAATAAACTGATATATTTTTAAAAATTTTGACTAATATATAATAAAAAAACTATAGTTCTAAAGATTAACTATAGTTTTCGTTTTTTATAGCACACATATTACAAAGTAGTTCGTTGCGGAAGATTTTTTTCTCATATTCCTTGAAATTTAGCAGTCTAATTAGCATATTTTTATCCCACAACAATACATTAGTAGAATTGGCTAAATTAATTGAGTTTTTGGAGAATTTTGAATTGGTTACAACAATACCTAAATCGGCATTATAGTATTTGATAGAAGAATATACTTCTTGTACAGAACTAATACCAATTGAGTGGCTGGTATAGAGTTTGCTCTGAACAACAATAGTTTTGTTATAAATTTTCAGAATTAGGTCTGCACCATAATCGTGAGACTTAGGTGTAAGAGTTACTTCAAAACCCATATTCAAAAAAAGATAATATAAGAATTCTTCAAACTCATTACCGCTCAAAGAATTTATATTATCTATTGTAATATTATTTAGAAATTTATTAATTTGATTTTTCTTGAATTTAGTAATTAATTTTTTTGCTTGAAAAAATAATAAAGTAGCAATTACCAAAAAAACTATAACTAAAAAGAACCACCAAAATCCCATAACTAATTAACCCCAAAATAAATTAAATTACATTAATAGTCCCAATAAAAATGTAAATCCACCAAATAGATATAAAAATTATTATATCTTACTAAAAATTTAGCAAAATTTGAGATTTTTGGCAAATAAAAAAAGCCTAATTAAAAGACTTTTTGATAAAAACAAAAAAAAATAAGTGTTGCCGACACACTTATTTTCATAAAAAATAATTTATGGAAATAAAAAAAGAGTTATTTCTCAAAATATCGCTTACATATTATTGTAGCGAATTTTTATTAACTCTAAAATTAGTATACCACAAAATATATATGTAAGACAAGTTTTTATGACAGGATTTGAAATAAAATTATAAAAAATATTAAATCCGATAACTAAAAATATACAAAAATATAATAACTTTACACAAAATTATTATTAAAATTGTTTAATCAGATAATAAAAATATAAGGTTTATATAGTATTAATATATATAATATACTTTAATTAATAGTTTTTTGTTTGACCTAAAAATGTTAATTTGATAACATTAAAGTTAGAAAGATATGTATAATGGAGAAAGTATGAGTAAATATATTTTTGTTACAGGTGGTGTTGTTTCTAGTTTAGGTAAAGGTATTACCGCAGCTAGTCTTGGAAGATTACTTATTGAGAGAGGTCTTAGGGTTACTATCCAAAAATTAGACCCATACATCAATGTAGACCCAGGTACTATGAACCCTGCTCAACACGGGGAAGTTTTTGTTACCGAAGATGGTATTGAAACAGATTTAGATATCGGACACTATGAGAGATTTTTAGATAAAAACTTTGATAAAAATTGTAACTATACTAGTGGCAAAATATATTCTAATATAATTGCTAAAGAAAGAGCTGGAGAATATCTAGGCGCTACTATCCAAGTTGTTCCTCATGTAACTAGCGAAATCAAAAATATGATGCGTAATTGTGCAAGGGAAGATATTGATGTTGTTATCGTTGAAGTTGGCGGAACAATCGGTGATATGGAAGGAATGGCTTTCCTTGAGGCTATTAGACAATTCGAAAGAGAACTTAAACCAGGTAACTACTGTCATATCCATTGTACACTTGTACCATACTTAGAAGCTGCTGGAGAGGTTAAAACCAAACCTACTCAACATAGCGTAAAAGAATTAACTGCTATGGGTCTTAATCCAGACATTATCGTATGTAGAACTAACAAAAATGTTGAAATTACTCCACAAAATAAGAAAAAGATTGCTATGTTCTGTAATCTAGATAGTGGAGACTTTGTAATCCACAATCCTGATTGTGATACTATTTATGAAGTACCACTACTACTAAATAAACAAGGTCTTGATAGAATTGTATGCGAAATTTTAGGCTTTGATTTAGGTAATATTGATTTGTCTAAATGGCAAGAAATGGTAGATACTTATACTGCTCAATTACCTACACTTAATATTGCTATTGTTGGCAAATATACCGAAGTGCCGGATAGTTATTTATCTGTAATTGAGGCTATCAAACACGCTAGTTTCCATAATAAATACAAAGCTAAGATTTCTATTATTTCTAGCGAAGATATCGAAATGATGGGCGCAAAAGAAATACTTAAGAACTTTGATGGTGTAATTGTTCCAGGTGGCTTTGGTAATCGTGGAATAGAAGGCAAGATTATGACTGCTGAGTATTGTAGAGAGAACAAAGTTGCTTATCTTGGAATTTGTCTAGGTATGCAAACTGCAGTTATTGAATTTGCTAGAAATGTAGCTAATCTAAGAGATGCTAATAGTACAGAATTTGATGAGAATACTAATAATCCAGTAATTCATATTATGGAAGAGCAAAAAAATCTTACAGACAAAGGTGCTACTATGAGACTAGGTAGATATAACTGTACTCTAGTTGAAGGTACTAATGCTAGAAGAATATATGGTCTACCTAATATTACAGAAAGACATAGACATAGATATGAATTCAATAATGAATATAGAGATAGATTTGAAAGTCTAGGACTAAAATTTAGTGGTATTAATATGGAGAAAGATTTGGTAGAGATTATCGAATATTCTGACCACCCATACTTTGTGGCTTGTCAATTCCACCCAGAATTCAAATCTCGCCCAGGTAAACCTCACCCATTATTTGCAGGACTTATTCATCAAGCAATTGCTAGTAAGAAAAAAGGTAATTAATATTACCTAAATATAGGAGCAATTTATGAGTGATGATTATAGTAGCAGTAGTTCTACTGAAGATATAGAGAGAAACATTATACCAGTTTGGGAATTGTTATTTGAAGATGAAAATAGTAAGGAGAATAATATGATTCTTGAGAGTTTACTAAATAAAAAAGTTAAGGTATGGAGTGTTCTTTCTAATACTATTAATGGTGTTCGTGGTACAATGAAAGGTCAAGTGGGAGTTCTTACTTCCTTTGATGATGAATTTATTGTTCTTGATGAAATATATATTTTAAGCAGAAAATTTATCTATAGAATTGAGTATGCTTAATATTATTATTAATTATTGATTATTAATTAATATAATAAAAAACCTACTAAAATTAATTAGTAGGTTTTATTTTTTTTATTTGTTTGCTTTTTTGATAGTATTATTTTTTTGTAGGTTGCCATAGTAATAGTCTTTTGGCCAATCCTCACCAGGAACACCTACTACTAATCCAAAATAGATTTTGATAGTGTTTTCTAGTTTTAAAGTACTTTTAATTTTTTTAGCAAATTCAAGTGCTTCGTTGATTACATTGTTATCATAAGTAAAGTTATCTTTGTAGAATACTAAATCACCATCTAGATAATAACCTCTTGTAATACTATTAAATTCTTCTTTGGTCATATTTGGAAATTTGCTTTGACAGAATTCCCAATGAGACATTGAACTGCCTTTGCGAATAAAGTGAAGTTTGTTTTCATAAATAATGAAAGCTCTTCTTCTAGAATGAAAGTCTCTAGATTCATCTTTTGTTACATATCTATAATCTGTATTATCAATCTTTGCTTCAGTAACTGTATTATTAGAATTAGTAGTATTTGTCGCAAGTGCTTTCTTTGCTTTGATATCTTTGATTAACCAAGGTAGATACATTACAAAGAATAGTAGTGTAATAATCATAGCCATTAGTGTTAGTCTTACAAAATAATTCTTAGGTAAGAAGTCTAGAATAGATGCAGTATCTTCTGGTCTAGCTACATATAGATAGTTAGCGCCTGGTAACATATTATTAGCCATAATTGCTACAACTGCTAGGACTACTAGTGCAATATATGACTTTAGCATTGACTTCCAAGTAGGACGGAAATTATGAACGAATATCATATAGAATATTACAATGAATCCTGAAATATGTTCTAACCAAAATTGGTAATATCTAAATCTAGTAGGGCCAGTGTATGTAATAACTGTAGGTGTTAGTAGTCCAAAGGTACTACCTGCAAATACCCAGAAGTATACAATATCAAATAATGATTTGCTTTTTGCAACTACCATAAAAGAACAGAATACAATTGCCCAACCACAAATAGTAATAGGTAAGTGGTCAACAGGATTAGCGTTCAAACTCTCTACACCAACAAGTCTCCAGAAATATGACATTTCTGTAATTATTAGAATAAAGCCCATAGCCATTCTAAGTTTGTCTTCGTGTTTGTAATTTTTGATTTTGTCTCTAAATTTATAAATTAAAAATATTATACCTACCATTAGAAGTATTGGTAGAAAATGTGCTAGTGTGAAATTTTTAAATTCAACAGTTTCTCCAGCACCAAAGAAATAAGAAAAAAAGTTTTTCATAATATTGTCCTTATAATTATATAAAATACTTTTTTATTTTACTTTGTTTGATAAACTTAGTCAATATAATTATTATTTTTATTAAATATTATTTTTTTTTATTTTCTATTAAACTTAAATAATGTAGTTATCTCAACTTTGAAAAAGTATATTATTAAATGCACAAAATAAAAAACACTTAACGGTTCAAAACTATTAAGTGTTTTTAATATTCTAATTTATCTATTTTTATATAAAGTTTTTTGAAGAAAATTATACATTTGTCTTACTACAAATTTTATACAAATTTCTTCGCAGTTTTTATTTAACAAAGAACTATTGCTGTTTCT
>JAZLDP010000016.1:0-3943 GCA_045614835.1 Clostridia bacterium
TTTTCAAAAGATATTGAAGCTTTGAATTTCGAAAGAGAAGTTTTAGTTAAGAAAAAGGTTAAGTCTCTAAAGATGCTAGAGATTGATAAGGCAATTTCTTATGTAAAACTAATTGACAATTTAGATATTAGGTTGAATTTAATTAAGTCTAATATAGAGAAAGTTGAAGATGTTTATAGGGAGAAAAATTCCATATGTTTATCTGTATATAATCAATTTGTTTCGGAGTTTGATTCTCCTATTGACAATTTGAAAGATATGTATAAAAATTCTAAATATGATAGGCAGATTGTTAGGTTGTTTAGAATAAATAGGATTGTTGATATGTTTGTGGAAGTGTGTCCTTCAGAGTGTTTTTATGACTTGTTTGAAAATCAAAATATTAAGGATTTGTTAGGGTGTGATTACTTTCTTATAAAACAAAAGGTTAATAATTATGTGGGAGCAAATAGTTAATCTTGCTATTAGTAATGGACTTTTCGCTGTTTTGTTTTTAGGGCTTTTGGTTTATCAGCTAAAAGATAGTAGAAGCAGGGAGAAAAGGTATCAAGAAACTATTGCAAGATTAGGAACTGCGTTAGATATTGTACAATCAGTTAAAAATGATGTGGAAGAAATAAAAGAGATGCTAAATGTAGATTGTAATAAGGTTGGTAAATAGCTATGAGGAATAAAATGAAAACAACATCTTTTTGGTTAGGTGTTGGTTCTAGTATTATTATAATAATTAGCTGCTTATCAGATTTGTTTGGGTTTGAAATATGTACTGATGAAATTGAAAGTGTGATTGTTTCAATTTGTTCGGTTTTCGTAATGTTAGGAATTGTCACTAAGAAAAATGAATGTGATAACGATAATTTTAATAAAGATGAATTAATTGCAGATATAGAAAACTTTAAAAACAAAGATGATAATTAATTGATTGTATGTTTTGTTAGGCTTACTTATTTAATATTTGTAGATATTAAAGTAAGCCTTTTTTATTGCAAACTTGTTTTTTTTAAGTTATACTATTAAAAATGTATATAATAATTAATAAATAACTGTACATAGTAAAAATTTGAAGTTTTGTGGTGGAATATGATTTATAAAAACGCAATTAAAATATTATTCTCAAACTTTAGTCTTGTATGGAAAATGATGCTTTATTTTCTATTTGTTTTTGCTGTGTCTTGTGGTCTTATGTTTTTGTTAGTTAATCCGATTTTAAATACTATTGAGAATGCGGGTTTTTATGAAGGGTTTGTAGATTTGTACTCTGATTTTATATCTAATTTGGATTTGCCGAAGTTTTTTCAAGATTTATCCCTTTATATTGATAATTTATTTGAATTTATTGTAGACAATATGTCTAGTCTTTGGTTTTGGTTCTTAGGCATTGCTTTTGTCGCTTTCTTTTTGGTTTCATTTTTCTTAAGTTTGGCTAATATGGCTGTATGTAATTCTTTACATTTATATATTGGTAGTATGAATAAACAAGGTTTCTTTACCTCTTTTGGTGAGTGCTTTGGTAAAAGTCTTAAGTTCCATTTGGTTAAATTCTTGTTTGTGTTGCCATTTAATATTTTCTATGGCTGGTTGTTCTTGTTGATATTGAAACTATTTGGTATTTCTTGGTATCTAAATTTACTAGCGATATTTGTAATTGTCGTTGGCTTTGTTTTGTTATTTGCTTTCAAGACAATGATATTCTCTGTATGGTGTCCAACTTATGTTGTTTTGAATTATGGAATATTTAAAGCGCTAAGGACTTCTATTAAGACTGTTTTCAAAAGATTTGCTAGATTTTTTGGTGCTGCGGTTGGGATTGTATTAACAATATTTGTTCTAAATGTATTCTTGGGGCTATTTACTTTTATTGTTGGTTTTATTGTATCTATACCAATTTCATTTATGTTGTACAATGTGTATGGTATGGTGTCAATTTACGAAGGACAGGGTATGAGATATTATGTTGATGTTTATAATGTAATTTCTCCCAGTAAAAATGAAACTACAGATAAGTTTAACGATATGAAATTTATTGTATAATTTGTAGAAAAACTATATATTTTGAATAAAATTAGTAATATTTGACTAGGTATTACTATTTTTTTTATTAAAATTTTAGCTTTTTATTGATTTTTTATTAAATCTATAGTATAGTATATCTAATAGATTTGATTATTAGTAATCAATAAAATTGAATAATGGGCAAATTTAAGGGGTTGTTTTAATCTAACTTTTTCTTTGTGTGTTTTGTGATTTTTGTGTATATATTTATAACATAAAGAAAATATGATTAAATTTTGTTCTAATTTATTAATATCTAGATAAGATTTTTTAATTGAGATATTATTATATTTTTTAAACGACTTTGAGTTTGTCTATGGAATATGAAATTGTTTTGTTTTAGTAAAACATTTCTATATGTAGGGCTTTTTGTGGGTTTTGCATAGTATTTTTATTGGTTAAGATTGTGATTTTTTCGCAAATAATATATGCAGATTTAATTAAAAATAATAAGTATTTTAAGGAGAAATATATGGTAAAAAATAATTCAGGAATAAAGCTATCTTTCTTAGGTGGCGTTCAAGAAGTTGGAAAAAATATGATGGTGCTTGAATACAATAACGAAATGTTAGTTATTGATAGCGGTATGGCGTTTCCTAATGATGATATGCCAGGTATTGATGTTGTTCTACCTGATACAACTTACTTGATTAATAATAGACATAAAATCAAAGGTATCTTAATTACACACGGACACGAGGACCACATTGGAGCTCTTCCTTATGTTCTTCAAGATTTGCCAGGTGTACCTGTTTTTGCAAGTAAGTTAAGTGTTGCTTTGATTGAAAATAAGTTAAAAGAACATAGAAATGTAAAATGTAAGCCTAATGTTGTTAAGGCTGGACAAGTTGTGAAAATTGGTTGTTTTCAAGTTGAGTTTGTTAAAGTTACTCATAGTATTAGTGGTGCTATGGCACTTGCTATTACTACTCCAGTGGGTGTATATTTCCATACTGGTGACTATAAATTAGATTATACTCCTATTGATGGAGAGCCAATGAATTTGATTAGACTTGCTGAAATTGGTAGAAAGGGTGTTCTTCTACTTACTGCTGATAGTACTAATGCTGAAAGACCAGGATTTAGTATGAGTGAGAAGAAAGTAGGTTATACTCTTGATAATTTGTTTATTCAAAATCAAAAGAAAAGAATTATTATAGCGACTTTTGCTAGTAATGTTCACAGAATTCAACAAATTCTTGATATTTGTGAAAAGTATAATCGTAAGATTATTTTCACTGGTAGAAGTATGTTAAATATTTGTGAAACTGCTTCTAAGATTGGTGAACTAAAATTCAATAGAGAGATTGTTGCTGATATTAACAATATTGAGAAATATGAAGATAGTCAAATTTGTATTCTTTGTACTGGTAGCCAAGGTGAAGAAAATAGTGCTTTGTCTAGAATGGCTAATGGTGAATTTAACAAAATTCAAATTGATAATAATGACTTTGTAATTTTCTCTTCTTCAGCTATTCCGGGTAATGAGAAAGAAATTAATAATGTAATTAATCTACTTTATTCAAAGGGTGCATCTATTGTATATGAAAGTCTTGCAGAAGTTCATGTAAGTGGTCACGCTTATCAAGAAGAAATAAAAACACTTCATACTTTATTAAAGCCAAAATTCTTTGTACCTGTTCACGGAGAGTATAGACATTTGAGAGCTCATTCTAATATTGCTAAAGATTTGGGTATGAACGAAAGAAACATTGTAATTCCTGAACTTGGAGATACAATTCTTGTATCAAAAGCAAGTATTAAAAAGAGTGGTACTGTTCATAGTGGTATTAAACTTGTTGATGGTCTTGAAATTAGTGATGCTGGTGGTATTGTTCAAAGAGATAGAATGCAACTTGCAAGTGAGGGTATGTGTGTAGTAACCGTTACA
>JAZLDP010000017.1:0-7781 GCA_045614835.1 Clostridia bacterium
GTTTATCTAGTTCAGCACCGGTGATAGCTTTGTCGCCTTTTTTATAAATACCAATCTGAGTAGCAATAGCAACTGCTGTATCCAAGTGGTCTCCAGTAATCATAACAGCTGACATACCAGCCTTAGCACAAGTAGCAACTGCACCTGCAACCTCTTTTCTAGGAGGGTCAATCATACCAACAAGACCTACAAATACAAGGTCGCTCTCTAAATTATCGTGGTCTGATAAATGAGTTTTCTTATATGCCAAACCTAATACTCTAAGTGCATTAGAACCCATTTCTTTATTCGCTTTCTTTAGTTCTGCAATATCTTCAGGAGTAATATCTCTTTCTTTATCTAGAACCAAAATTTTTGTACACTTTTGAAGCAACATATCAAATGCACCTTTAGTATATGCAATTTTCTTGTTGTCAATATTATCAAAGTGAACTGTTGTCATCAATTTTCTTTTACTATCGAAAGGCACTTCATCAATTCTAGTATGATTAGCCTTCAATTCTTTAACATTGATTTTAATCTTCTTTGCATACGCTACAAGAGCAGTTTCTGTAGGGTCGCCGATTAATTCGTTATCAAGTCTTTCTTCAGTATCATTACAAAGAACCATACCCTCAAGCAACTTATTAACACTAAAGTCTACACTCTTTTCTTCTCTATAGAACAATCCCATAGATTTAGTATAGAACTGTTTAACTGTCATTTTATTTAAAGTCAAAGTACCAGTTTTGTCTGAACAAATAACTTCACAACAACCAAGAGTTTCTACAGCTGGTAAGTTTTTAACAATAGCTTTTCTCTCACTCATCTTCTTAACACCAATAGCAAGAACTATTGTAACAACTGCAGGAAGACCTTCCGGTATTGCAGCAACTGCTATTGCAACCGCTGTCATAAAGCTCTCAACAATACTATCAAGAATGCTTTCATCTGCTGTCTTATTGAAAATTCCAGCAACGAAAATAATAAGAGCAATTCCAAGAACTACAAAAGATAATACTTTTGCTGTCTTAGCAAGTTGAACTTGAAGAGGAGTATCGTTCTTCTCTTGTGTATTAAGCATACCAGCAATCTTACCAACCTCAGTATTCATACCAGTAGCAACAACCACACCACTACCTCTACCATAAGTTACAACACCTGTACTATAAGCCATAGTCTTTCTGTCACCTAGAGCAGTTTCATCTGGTAATTCTAGAGTGCAATCTTTTTCTGATGGAACGCTTTCACCAGTAAGTGTAGCCTCTTGAATTTTTAAAGATTTAGTAGATATTAGTCTCAAATCAGCAGGTACAACATCACCGGCTTCTAGAACAACTATATCTCCTACAACTATATCTTCACATTTAATCTTTGTAACTTCACCATCTCTTAGAACCTTTGCAAATGGACGGTTCATCTTGGTTAGTTCCTTCATTGCCTGGTCGGCTTTACTTTCTTGTATTGTTCCAATAACCGCATTAAGTACTACAATAAGAAGTATTATTCCAGCATCAATTAAGTCTACATACTTACCTTCAACAATAGCAATTACTGCAGAAATAAGCGAAGCACATAATAGAACAATAATCATCAAATCTTTCATCTGTGCAAAAAATCTTTGCAACCAAGTTTTTGATTTACCTTCTTCAAGAACATTCTTACCATTTCTTTGAAGTCTAGCACTTGCCTCTTGAGAAGTTAAACCCTTTTCGCTTGTGTTAAGTTTTGCATAAACATCTTGTAAACGAAAATTATAATAATGTTTCAATTCCTTACATCTCCTATATTTTTTAATCGAAATATGCCATTACTAACTTTTGAAACTACTACAAAAAATAGTAAAGCACACAATCTCTACTATATTACTATACCAAAGTTAAAAATTTTTGTTAAACAAATTGCGACAATATATTATATTAAATATTTATTTAAAATATAATCATAAAATACCAGGTACAGCAATACTCAAACCTTCGCAAAATCAAAACCTTCACCTCACATCTGTTTTTGTGATTAACACTAATATCCTACAAAGCATATCCCTCACATACCACCACCTCAAAAGTCTAGACAAAAAAATTCAAACTTGTTAAAATATAAAAAGACAAAATTATAATAAAGGATAAACTATGAAAATAAGTGGACTGCAAAAAGTTTCATTAGTAGACTATGATGGTCAAATTGCTACAACCATATTCACAAGTGGTTGTAATTTTGCGTGTCCATTTTGTCACAACTCAGGACTAGTTAAAGGAACTGAACCAGAAATTCCAACTAGTGAAATTCTTGAGTATTTGAACAAAAGAAAAAATGTTCTTACTGCCGTTTGCATAAGCGGAGGAGAACCAACTCTTCACAAAGACCTTCCTGAGTTTATATCCAAGATTAAAGAACTAGGATATCTTGTTAAATTAGACACAAATGGAACTAATCTACCAATGCTAAAATTCTTGGTTGAGAACAAACTGATAGATTATGTTGCTATGGATATAAAAAATAGTTTTGAGAATTATTCAAGGACTATTGGAACAGAAACTAAAATTGATATAAAAGAAACTATTGACTACCTAATGTCTTGCGGAATAAATTATGAATTTAGAACCACACTTATTAAGAACTATCACACCACAAACGATATAACAAATATTGCACAAACTATAAGTGGCGCAAATAAATATTTTTTACAAAAATTTGTAGACAATGACAATTGTTTAATGCAAGGTTTAGAAGAAATAGATTATAATACAGCAACAGAGTTTTTGAACATCTGTTTAGAACATATACCAAATACAAAATTGCGTGGTTATTGACAAAAAGTACTAGTTTTATGTCACACATAATTAACAATATTACAATTAATAGGAATAAACAATGAAATTACTAAAGAAATTATTTATAAAAAACTACCGTAATGTAAACAACCCTAAAGTGCATCACAGTTACGGAATTGTTGCAGGAATTATTGGAATAATATGCAACATAATAACATTTGGAATAGGTATAATTATCGGACTATTTTCACACAGTATATCTATTATCGTACAATCAGTTGCAACTCTATCAGATGCTTTCAGTTCAATCATAACTTTGATAGGTTTTAAGTTAGCAAGTAAACCTGCTGATAAAGAACACCCTTATGGTCACGCAAGAGTAGAATATGTATGCGGACTACTAGTTACAATTATTATGATTGTAATGGGTGTAGTATTTACAAAATCTTGTTTTGAGAAAGTTATTAGTCCAGAGGAATTGAGCATAAATGTAGCAACATATATAATACTAGCTATTATGATTTTGTTCAAACTATTCTTGATGTTTATGTATAATAGCTTCGCAAAAGATATTGATAGTGATACACTTAAAGCATCTTCTGTAGATGCTCGAAATGATATGTTAGCTAATATTGCAATTTTTGTATCAATGATAGTTATGTCTATCTTTAAGGTTAATATTGATGCTTATGTCGGACTTGCCGTTTCTATACTTATAATCTATTCTGCTATTAGAATGTTCGGTGAAACAGTTGACCCACTAATCAGTGTTAAACCAAACAAAAAACTTGTATCCAAAATTAAAAGAGAACTTCGTTCATTTGAAACAATAATTGATATGCACGACCTACTAGTTCACTCTTACGGAACAGGCTCAACCTTCGCAAGTGTTCATATTGAAGTACCAGACTATATAACACTGCTAGACTGCCACGAATTAGTAGACAGAATCGAAAGACACTTTGAAGATGAATTACATATCAATTTAACTATTCAGGTTGACCCAGTTAACGAACAAAGCCCCGAAAACGAAAAACTATGCCGAAAGGTTGAAAGAACTCTTCGTACTCTTAATAAGAATATTACCGTTCACGGCTTCAGAGTAATACACCGCAAAAAATCAGTGAGATTACTTTTTGATATTCTAGAAGACTTCAACTCAAATCTTACAAAAAAACAAATTATATCAACTCTTCAAAAAGCTTTCGATAAGAAAAACAACGACAATATAAAATACGAATTTGTATTCACTATAGACAAACCTTTCACTTAAAATTAACAAACAAAAAACACTTGAATTATTTCAAGTGTTTTTCTTTTTATAAATTATTAAGGTAATTACAAGCTTGAGTTGCAGCAACTGCTCCATCACCACACGCAGTAGTTACTTGTCTAACAAGTTTCTTTCTTGTATCTCCCGCAACAAAGAAACCAGGTGTCTTAGTAGCTGTTGTTTCATCAGCATCAAAATAACCTTGACTATCTAAGTCTGCCAAATTCTCAAACTTCTTATTATCTGGAACTTGTCCAATTGCTACAAATAGAGGAGTTCCCATAATATCAAAGGTAGTCTTACCATCTTTCTCAAATCTAATACCTTCTAGTGTGTCTTCTCCTAAAAGTTCAATAGTCTTTGAGTTTCTAGTAATTTCAATATTCTTTCGTTTCTCAACCGCTTTAACAAGATTCTCATCACCAAAGAATTTATCAAACATAATAACTAGGTTCACTTTGCTACAGATATTACTAAGAAGTAGAGCATATTGAAGAGCAGTATTGCCATCACCAATTAGAGTAACATCTTTCCCTTCAAAGAAAGGACCATCACAAATAGCACAGTAGTACACACCCTTACCAATCAACTTCTCTTCGTTAGGAAGTCTAAGTTTGCGGTGTTTAACTCCATTAGCAACAATAACAGCCTTACCCTTATACTCACTAAACTCGCCTTTGACATAGAAATAGTCGCCAACTTTCTCAACCTTTTCTATTACATCAAACTCGAATTCAACACCTAGGTCAGATATTTGCTCGAAAAGTTCCTCTCCAAGTTTTAGACCTGAGATTTCTTTATGTGTAGGATAATTCTCAACTCTTGGAGATTGAGCAATTTGTCCACCTATGCTTTCGCCTTCTATTAATAATACTTTTTTACCGTTTCTAAGTGAGTAAAGTGCCGCGGTCATACCGGACACTCCACTACCTATAATTATTATATCGTACATTATAATTATTTACCTTCAATAAATCTTTTGATTTCACTAGCATTGTCATAAGCAACAATTCCGTTCTTAGTAGGAACTAGAAGAGTTGGTGCTTTTTGAATACCAAGTTTAGTTGTAAGTTCAGGATTTTCCTCAGCATCTACAACAACATATCTGATTTTTGCTTTGTCTAGAAGCATCTTAACCATCTTACAATTTGGGCAAGTCTTAGTAGCGAATAGAGTATTCTCTACAACTGCAATTGTAGGGCTAGAAGTTTGTTTTTCTTCCTTACAAGCACATTCTTTCTCTTGAACAGCTTTTGTTAATCTGCTGTTTGCAATATCATAAGTCTTTGTTTCTTTGAACTCTTCCCTCTTACCATCATTCCAGTTTTGAACTGGTCTGTAGTAACCTGTAATTCTACTATAAACTTCTGTCTTGTTTCCACAAGTTGGACACTCATATACTTCACCAGCAATATATCCGTGGTTCTTACATACAGAATATGTTGGAGAAATTGTATAGTATGGAAGTTTGTAGTTCTCTGCGATAGTTCTAACTAAATTCATAGTTGTCTTCCAGTCTTGTAGTTTCTCACCTAAGAATGCGTGGAATACAGTACCAGAAGTATATAAAGTTTGTAGGTTATCTTGAATATCAAGAGCCTCAAAAATATCTGAAGTAAAGTCAACAGGAAGATGTGAACTATTAGTATAGTAAGGAACATTTTGGTCCTTAGATGCAGTAATAATCTCTGGATATCTTTCTCTGTCGTGTTTAGCAAGTCTAAATGAAGTACTTTCAGCAGGAGTAGCCTCTAAGTTATATAGGTCACCATACTTCTCTTGATAATCACTTAGTCTATCTCTCATATGGTTAAGTACTTTTTGAGTGAAGTCTTGAGCTGCTTTGTGTGTCATATCTTGTCTAACCCAGTTAGCATTCAAACAAGCCTCATTCATACCAACAAGACCGATAGTTGAGAAGTGGTTATTGAAAGTTCCTAAGTATCTCTTTGTATATGGATATAGACCATACTCTAGAAGTTTAGTAATAACTTCTCTCTTAGTCTTAAGAGACCTAGCAGAAATATCCATCATTTTGTCTAATTTATCGAAGAATTCATCTTCTGTCTTAGAAGTATAAGCAATTCTTGGCATATTGATAGTAACAACACCGACACTACCTGTGCTCTCACCAGAACCAAAGTAACCACCAGACTTCTTTCTTAACTCTCTTAAGTCAAGTCTTAGTCTACAACACATAGAACGAACATCACTAGGCTCCATATCTGAATTGATGTAATTTGAGAAATATGGAGTACCATATTTAGTTGTCATTTCGAATAATAGTCTATTGTTCTCTGTTTCTGACCAATCGAAGTTGCTTGTAATTGAGTAAGTAGGGATTGGATATTGGAAACCTCTACCGTTAGCATCACCTTCAATCATAAGTTCAATGAAAGCTTTGTTAACCATAGCCATTTCTTTAGCACAATCTTTGTACTTGAAGTTCATCTCTTTGCCACCAACAATAGCATTAAGCTCTGCTAAGTCGTTTGGAACAACCCAGTCAAGAGTAATGTTTGTAAATGGAGCTTGAGTACCCCATCTTGATGGAGTATTAACACCATAAATGAAACTTTGAAGACATTGTTTAACTTCTTTATAAGATAGGTTATCAACCTTAACAAAAGGAGCTAGATAAGTATCAAATGATGAGAATGCTTGAGCTCCAGCCCACTCATTTTGCATAATTCCTAGGAAGTTGACCATTTGATTACATAGAGTTGATAAGTGACTAGCTGGGCTAGAAGTAATCTTGCCTACAACACCACCAAGACCCTCTGTAATAAGTTGTTTAAGTGACCAACCAGCACAATAACCAGTAAGCATTGATAAGTCGTGAATATGAATATCAGCATTTTTGTGTGCTTGTTCAATTTCCTTATCATACACTTCGCTTAACCAGTAGTTAGCAGTAATTGCACCAGAGTTGCTTAAAATCAAACCACCAACAGAATAAGTAACAGTAGAGTTCTCTTTAACTCTCCAGTCAGCAAGGTTCAAGTATTTATCTACAGTTTGTTTGTAGTCCATTACTGTATTTTGGATATTTCTAACTTTCTCGTGGTCTCTTCTATATAAAATATAAGCTTTAGCCACATTTTCATATCCGTTGTTCATAAGAACCTTTTCAACTTGGTCTTGAACATCTTCTACAGATGGAATTCTTTCTTCGAACTCTTCCATAAGATTAAGTTCTGTAATTCTTGCCATCTTCTTACAATCTTTGATTTCACCATCACCAAGAGATATCATAGCTTTAGCAATAGCGTTCTCAATCTTTGTAATATCATAATCTACAAGTCTGCCGTCTCTCTTTCTAATTTTAGTAATCATTACTATCTCCTTCATTATTATATTAACTATTATTCGATAGAGGGGATATATTTTCCACAACACAATATATAGTGTCTTGTATTGTGTCGGAATAACTATATCTTGTACTATCGAAATCTATTCTAACACAATATCTTGTATATTGCAACAAAAAACACCCCTTTTGAAAACTTTTTATTTTTGCAAAAATTTTGAATATTTTTTGCTCAAAACCAATTTTTCTCTTGACTTTTTTTTAGAGGTTAAAAGGTGTAAATTTCATAACTTATACTTTTTGACAATAAATAGTCTTATTTGTTCAATTCAATCACAAACAACCAGCAATTTAACTCAAAAACCACCCGACCCAAAAGCTTTGATTTGTCAAAACATATAATTTTATAACTAAAAACACCTCTAAAATTTTATAAAAAACTTTT
>JAZLDP010000018.1:0-24473 GCA_045614835.1 Clostridia bacterium
TAATTAACTTATTCAAGATTTCTGCTATTAATAAAAACTCTATTAGTTGTCTTTAAATAATTATAGTGCTATAATTAAGTGTAACTTTTAGATATTTTGATAAACAATTAATATATACTATGAACAAAAATACTTTTAAAATTTATCAATTCAATACAAACAAACTCTGGTGGGTTAACTCTATTGCTAACCTATTTCTTACTTTGTGTCTTGTTGTTGCTGTAATGCTTTTTGTGTTCTCTTGCGTAACTTCAGAATGTATTGTTGTGGGTGCTAGTATGGTTCCTACTTATAACGCAGATGATAAGGCTGGTAATGATGTTGTGTTTGTTAACAAATATGATGATGATTACGAGTTTGGTGATATTGTTGTAATCGAATTGGAAAATGCTGAACCAATTATCAAAAGAGTTATTGGTGTTGGTGGAGATATTATCGATATTGTTTTAACTGATGGTGGATACAAACTAGAAATTAATGGTAAGATAATAGAAGAAGATTATATCAATTACAAGTATGATGTTTCTAATGTTATTGAACAAAATGGAATGAAAGATTATTATATTATGTTTACTGGTGATATGAAAGTGAATTATCCTGAACTATTTAATGCTCAAGGTCAATTAGTAATTCCTGAGGGAGAGTATTTCGTTCTTGGTGATAATAGACACGAGAGTAAAGATAGTATGTATTATGGTACTTTTGAAAAAGATGAAATTATTGGAACTGTAGAACATTCTCTTGAGAGAGGTAAGGGGAAGTTTGGTTTCTTTGTTGATTATATTTGCCGTGGAAAAATCTTTTCAACCATTGCAAATTGTTTCTAAGTAATATAATTTGTTTGGATTATTACTTTGTTTTGTAGTAAAATCTAATTAAATTTAGACAAAGCTTCTATTTGTGTCTTTTGGTCTCAATTCCTTAAACATAAATTAGATTAAACATAAAGGAGTGGTTTTAAGTGAAGAATAATAGATTAAGAGTTTTTTTAACTTTGTGTGTTATTGCTGTGCTTAGTATTTTTGTGGGTTCTTTTAGTGCAGTTGCTGTTAATGCTAGTACGGTTATACCAGCAACTAATATTGCAACCGAAAATCCACCAGCGGAAGACGGTGGGGCAGATGAAGGAGATGGTCTTGAAGGTGAAGGAGAGGGGGAAGAACAAACACCTAATACTCCAGCTTTTGAGGGGTTTGCTATTACAACTAGTGTAATTTGGGATGAGTATTTGTATGCGGCACTTCTTCAAGCTTACTCAGATTATTTTGAAAGTGTTAATGGTGTTGCTTATAGCGGTACAACTATTTATAGTGATATGTTTATTGGCTTCACTGAACTTAATCTTGATAAGAAGAATATAACTTCTCTTGAGGGTATGGAAAAATTAGAATTAGAGAACTTGGTTACTTTCAGTGCTAATTCTAATGCTATTGCAGAGTTTAAGGGAAAATTCTTAGAAACAACTGAAGACTGGACATTTACTAATTTATACTTAGCAGATAATGAAATAAAAGCAGTTGATTTTGATGGTTTAATTGGACTTAAAAATATCAATCTTAGTAGTAATAAGTTGACTGCTGTAGACTTTACAGTTATAGAAGGACAAACTTCTGGTTCAACCTTAACAATTAATTTGGCGAATAATTATATTAGCGATTTTAATAATATTAAACTTCCAACTAGAAGAATTTCACATTACAATATCAACATTATCAATAATAATATTGTGAGTATTCCTGACAAATGCTTTACTGATGAATATACAATGAATATTGGTATTCAAGGTTTCAATAGTGATAGTGTTCAACTTACAGATACTGCAACAAATCTTGTAATTTACAAAACTAATGTAGAGGGACTTAAGGTTGTTGTTTATAAGGTAGATGGTGAACTTGATGAGTTTATTGGAGAGTTCTCTGATGCAGATATTACAGGAAATTCACTAAGACTTAACTTAAAAGTAGGTAAATACAAATTTATTTACAAACTTAATGATGCAGATGCATATTCCAAAGATTATGCTGGTAAGTATTACTTAAAGCATTGTGAACTAAATGTAGTTCCTCAAAATCTTGTTTGTAAGTTTATTCATAAAAACAAAGAATATTCCGAACTAGGTAAGGTTACTGGTAAGGTAACTGTAAAATTATCTAGTAATGATGCTGGTGCAAAGATTTTCTATAAAGTTAATAACGGAGAATGGATTGAAGGTGATACAGTTCTTTGTGAAAATGGCGGAAACTATTCTATTATTGTAAAAGCGGTTGTAGATGGTGTAGAAAGTCCGGAGCAAAATGTTTGGGTAAGAACTTCTCTTAACTTATATATCCCAGATGCGTTAATGCTTGTTTTAGTTGCTCTACTTGCCCTAGTACTATTCTTAGTTGTTCTACCAATTGTTAGTAGAAAATACTTCAAGAAAGATTAATTTTTAGAAACAAAAAAAGACTAATTCGTTTTGTGGAATTAGTCTTTTTCTTTTATTAATCATTAAAGCGTTGAACAACTTTGGCTGTTATGTTGGTATCGGCAATTTTCTTTTGCATTTTTGGTGAATATAATGCAAAGAAGTCTCCACAGTTGATGGTTCTAAGGCTGTTTAAGTAGTCAATAGGAGTATTGGCAAAGCCGTTTTTGATAACTAAATCTGTGGCAAATCCGCCAAGAATATAACTCATATAATGACCTGGAAATTGAGTATAGTTAATAATGTAACTCATAACTTTTTGTTTAGGATAAAGTCCTAATAGGTACACATATATATCTTCATAGGCTTTGTCTAATTTTTTGCTAAGTAGTTTTTTCATAATTACTGAGCCTTCGCTCATCATAGACATAGCGTATGCGGAACTTTCGCTATGACACATAGCATACATAGCCCAACCATTAATAAGATAAGTTGCACCATTATCAAAAGAAATCTTGTTGTTGTCTTCTAATATTGTAGTGTAGAAGTGTCCGTAGCCTGGATATACATTGAAGTATACCATATGTTCAATTTGAACATCAGTTAAAGTATTGTGATTAGAATATAGGAATAGTCTATTGTTGTTATAAGTAACTTGTTTGCTTATCCATTCGCCATAACCGAAATCATCAACAACTGATATAGGTAGATTTCTTCTAAAAGAACTTCTGCCAAATATGGAAGATAGAGTAAAGTCACTTTGGCATCTATGTATAATGTCTCTTGCCATATTTTCATATCCGGCAGTAGGAACTTTCTTTTGGATTGTTTTGATTAATTTCATCTTGCTGTATCTGTTAACATATTTCATAACAGGCTTATAATAATCGCCAAGTATTGCCTTTGCTACAGGAAGATAAGTGTTCTCTGGCTTCTTTTCCAAACACTTTGTAAGCAAAATCTCAAAGAATGCTTTGTATGTGCTAAATTCATCATTTATCTTCTTTTTAAAGAAGGTTTTTAAGCAATTAGGGATATATAGAAGCCCATCTTGTCTTTTTAGTACACTTTTAATAAAGTTCTCGATTTCTTCTTTTGTTTTAAGTGTTTTGAAGTGGGTCATTACTTGCAATAGAGAGAAGTTATTTCTATAGTATTCTATTTGAATATCCATTAGTTCTCTTTCGTAAGTGTTTAGTCTAAGACTATATCTTTTTACATCTTTGTATACAATATTATCGAAGGGAAGTCTTCTCTTCCAATCTTTGTAATGTAATAGTTTCATAAATGTTTTTCCTTATTTTTCTTTTGATTTGATGATTTTTGGTTTTACCATTTTCTTTAGCTTTGCCCAGAATATAATCACTAATTGTCCTACTATACCAATTATGAATAGGAACCAATATGAAGTGTGGTTAAAGAACAGGAATAATGTTAAAAGGGTACTCCACGCAAGTCCCGATACAGATATCATTGTTGCGAGTTTGTTGAACCAAATACTAGAGAATACGATTAGTATTATAAACGAAATTGGTATTGTGATAATAAATGTTAGCCATAACCTGTCTAGGTCGGTAGTCTTTTGTAAGATAAAGAATACAATAGTTGATATGAACCAGGCAAGGCCAATAGATAGCATTGTAATATTTAAGTGGTTCTCTAAGAATATCTTTTTAAGTTTCTTTTTATTACTTTCTGGATATATTAAATCATTAACTGTAATTCCAAAGAACTCTGCGATATGTGTCATGGTCTCAACATCTGGAATTACGCTTCCAACCTCCCATTTCGAGATTGCTTTGTCTGAATAATTGAGTTTCTCTGCTAAGGCAAGTTGTGTAAGTCCGTTGGTTTTTCGCAGTCTTATTAAGTTGGAACTGAAGTTTTTCTTGATTTCTTCTTGTGTCATATATTCTCCCTTAATCAGAAGTATTATATCAAATTTGTTGTATTTTACCAAGTAAAATAGCACAACTCTCTTGGTGGGAGAGTTTGGTTTTTTATGAGTAGAGAGGTCTTGGTCATAATTAGATAGGTTATTGCTTACACTTATATTACAATAAAATTGAAAATGAGTAGAAAGCGGTGATATATGCTTTTGAAAAAATAGGAGAGATTTGTATGAAAGTTTGTATATCTGCAGAAAGCACAATAGACTTACCTAAAAAATTGTTGGAAGAGTATAGTATTAGAACAACACCTTTTGGAATTAACTTTAATGATAAGTTGGTTGAAGATAGAGAGGGAGTGTCCAAAGAGATTTTTGAGTTCGTTGAGAAGAGTAAAGTTCTTCCAAAAACTTCTGCTGTTAGCCCTGAGCAATACGAAAACTATTTCAATGAACTAAAGAAAGATTATGATGCAATTGTACATATTACTCTTAGTTCAAGTATGAGTTGTGCATACAATAATGCTTGTCTAGTTGCTAGAGAGATGGAAAATGTGTATGTAATTGATAGCAAAAACTTGTCTACAGGTATTGCGCTACTTGCCATCTATGCTAGTTCTCTTGTTAAAAAGGGTATGAGTGCAGAAGAGATTAATGATATGGTTGTTGCTCGTGTAGATAAGGTTAGGTCTAGTTTTGTGCTTGACCAGCTTAAATATATGTATAAGGGCGGTCGTTGTAATGCAGTAACTTTACTTGGTGCTAACTTACTTAAAATCAAACCTCAAATTGTAGTAAGCAACGGTAAAATGGGTGTTGGTAAAAAATATCGTGGAGCACTTAACAAGGTTATAGAAACTTATGCTAATGATGTTATTGCAGAATTAGGAGATGCTGATAAATCTATTGTATTTATCACTCATTCAAGTGAAATGATAGAAGCGGAAAAGATTGTTGAAGAGAAATTAAAGTCGGCTGGATTTGAGACTATATACAATACTTTTGCCGGGGGAACTATTTGTAGTCATTGTGGCCCAGGTTGTCTAGGTATTCTTTATATGGATAAGTAAAATTATTTAAAAAAGATGATTTTAAGTAATCGTCTTTTTTTTGTTGGTGCAAAAGTATCAAAAGAATTGGTAAATTTAAAATTTATATGGTAATATATTATTGTAAAAATTGAAAACAAGTGTTGTTTTAGAATTAATTTAAAAATTAAAGGTGAGAAATTATGAATTTTTTTGGAAAGGTATATTGCAGAGCATTTCAGGGTGTTATGAAAGTGGTTCTTCCTATGATGCCATATAGAGAACCTGTAATTCTTGAGAGTATGGATGCGGTTGCAAATGTTTTGATGGAGAAGAATATTGACAATGTTATGCTTGTAACAGATGCTAATATTGTTAAATTAAATTTGTTTAAAACTCTTATTGATTGTTTAAATGAAAACAATATCAAATATCAAATATATGATGAAGTATTACCTAATCCTACAACAGATATGGTTGAGACTGTTCTTGAAAGATATAATGCTAATGGTTGCCAAGGAATTATTGCTGTTGGTGGTGGTAGTGTAATTGATTGTGCCAAAGGCCTTGGTGCTAGAGTTATTAATCCTAATAAGAAACTAAACAAAATGAAAGGACTATTGAAGGTTAAAGGTCCTCTTCCTACTTTCTTTGCTGTTCCTACAACTGCGGGTACAGGAAGTGAGACTACAGTATCGGCAGTTATTACTGATGCTAATACTCATCATAAATATGTTATTAATGATTTTGACTTAATTCCTCATTATGCAGTTCTTGATGCTAACTTAACAACAGGACTACCTCTTAGTGTTACTTCTACTACTGGTATGGATGCTTTAACTCACGCAATTGAAGCATATATTGGTAATGCAACAACTGAACAAACCAGAAAGAATTCTCTTGAGGCTATTAGATTGATACTTGACAACTTACCTAAAGTTTGTGAAGATGGCGGAAATATAAGAGCAAGACGCCAGATGCTTAGAGCATCTTATATGGCAGGACTTGCATTTACTCGTTCCTATGTTGGTTATGTACACGCAATTGCACATTCGCTTGGCGGTAAATATGGTACAGCTCACGGACTTGCTAATGCAGTTATACTTCCTTATGTTCTTAGTGAATATGGTAAAAGTATTACAAAGAAACTTAAAACTATTGCTGTTTATTGTGAAATTGCTAGACCTTATGATAGTGATGAGATTGCTGCTAGTAAGTTTGTTAACAAAATTATCGAAATGAACGAAGCGTTTGGAATACCTAAGACTTTTGATTTTATTAGAGATGAAGATATTCCTGAAATGGCTAAAAACGCTAGTAAAGAAGCCAATCCTTTGTATCCTGTTCCAGTGCTTATGTCGGCTAAAGAACTAGAGAAGTTGTATTATAAAATTAAAGCATAATTTTGTATAATGTATGGGCTGAAGATATTATTTCTTCAGCTTTTTGTTTTGTAAGGGGGTATTGACAAATACTTTAGGTGTGCTAAAATATATAGTATGGGATTACAAATTTAAAAGAGGATTGGGGATATGAAAAAAGAAACCGAATTCGCTTTGTATGAAGCAATGAAAGGTGGTGGCCTTACTTGTATGGATATTGATAGATTATTCGATATCTATACAGCAGTAGAGATTACAACACTTCAAGATTTATACAAAGACCATAATGATTTTAGAACTTTTATAGTAGATAATATGGAGTTTTTTAATAATGAAGATAAAGATGATAGAAGGCTAATTTCTAGTGTTGCCTTTTTAAAGTTAAGATGCTTCAGAATTATTACAAACAAATTCTTTAGAACTCATAGAGAATATCAAGAGACCTTTGCAAAAGAGGTTGAGGCTGTAGTTGGACACGATAAATCTGTAAAGATTTTGGAGGTCGGTTCGGGAGAAGTTCCTTTCTCTTCAATTATTTTGGGAAGTGATGGGTATGATGTTACTACAATGGATGATTTTTATATTTCTCCAAAGTGTTTAGAGAATTTTAGTGTTAAGTCTTTTAGACAACTATTTAATGATACAACTAGAGTAAAAGACTTTGATATTGTAGTTGGTCGTAGACCTTGTTCTGCGATTGAAAATATTGTTGCTTCTTGCAAAAGGGATAATGTTCCTTATTTTATGAAATTGTGTGGCTGTAAGTCTCCTACCGGAAATATTAGCGGTTGGAAACCAATACTTACTACTCTAGATAGAGGAATTACTTTTAATTCAACTTATGCTTACAACTTTAAGACTGCATCTTTTGATGCACCAAAAAATTTAGAGGATATTATCCTAATGGATAGTGATAGAGGTTACGCTTAAACGCCTTATAAAGTTAATTAAGAACCCAGTGATTTCACTGGGTTCTTTTTATATTAAACTTTGATTTTTTTGTGGCTAATTTTTCTAAGAAAAGAGCGTATGAAAGGCAAAAAATTAAAAACAATACCTCATTTGATAAGAAACAAAGGAAATAATTAAAAATTTTTAAAATTTTGAGAAAAAGGGTATTGACAAAGTTGGTAATGTGTTATAAATTATTCTAATATATTTAATTAGATGTTGTAAAAATGAATGGGTTTGGGTGTTTTGATTTTGGAGTTTTGAGTAAAAATTTTACACAAAATACCCTAGTAAAATTGAATGGGGGTGGAGTTATGGCATATAAAGACCAAACAGTTGTGGAGTTTTATGTTTGCCGTTCTCAAAATGAGAAAAAGAAAAGAAATCTTAGAGCGGCTTTGACTATGATGGCTACAGGTGGACTTGTAGCGTTAGGCGGAACTATTGACCCTAATGAAACTTCTCAACTAGTTAATTTTGTTCAAAATTTGGGACTTTCTGCTACTTCTATGGGAGCTATTGCAGGGGCTATATTAACTGGAATTTCTCATTCAAAATATTCAGAATATCTTAGATTAGAGCAAAATTATGAAGAACTAACTTCTTCTATAATCGAACTTAAGAAATTGATGAGAAGACGCAAGATGACTGATGAAGTTAAAGAAGATATTGGGTATTACAAAGAAGTTCGTAATAGGTCGTTTAAAAATCTTGTAAATCATTTTGTGAAGAAATATAATGTAGCGGCAACTGTTTCAAAGTATGCTACTGGTGGTGCTTGTTTGTCTGCTACTACTGGTATTGTTTTACCTTTTGCAACTAAAATGTCTCCTTTGTCAGCAGTAACAACTGCTGCAACAGGAATTGTGGTTGCGGGTGTGTGTGGGTTTACAGCATCTAACTATAGAGATGCCGCTATGTCAAACGAAACTGTTATTGATTGTATAGAGAATATTTGCAAAGATGGTCCACAACAAAAACAACCATTTCCTGGTGTAGAGTGCTGGGAATTGGTTTAATAAATAAAATCTCGTTTTTAGGCTGCTTTTCGTGTTTTTCGGAAAGCGGTTTTTTATTAAAAAGATTAGGGTGTTTATACCCTAATCTCAAAATTTTTATATTATTCTAGCGTTAATTATTTGGTCTCTTCTTTTGTAGTAGAAGCTTCTTCTTTTTTGATTTTGTGTTTTCTTGGCTTTGGTGGTTTTGGTTTTACGAAAGCCCAAATAGATAGTCCGATTTGAACTGGTACTCCTAGAAGGAATACAACCCACATCCAAGGTGAGAATTTGAAGAATTGTACAAATACTGCAAGAAGTAGTGTCCAAGTAAAGATTGATAGAATTGTGAACTTGTATATATGTCTGCCCCAGTAATGATGGAACGGCATCATAGTTAGTGCAACTATTGGCATTGACCAAATATAGATTTGCCATAGGGTGTAGTCCCAAGCAAGTCTAGCAATAACGAAAGAAATTGTTGCAACAAGCCATACCATTGATGCGCTAATTAGAACTGCTGCAAGTTTATTGACAATTGCTCTTCTGTCGCTAAGTTCAGCCGATTTTACTGCATT
Source organism: Clostridia bacterium (assembly GCA_045614835.1). Classification (GTDB taxonomy): domain Bacteria; phylum Bacillota; class Clostridia; order Christensenellales; family UBA1242; genus UBA11490. The sequence goes on from JAZLDP010000018.1 coordinate 9,233, forward strand.
ATCCTCAATAAGAGATGCAAGGGGTACTTGATAAATTTTTGCAATTTGTTCAAGTGTTTCGATGCTTGGTGTAACTTCTGCGTGTTCCCAACGAGAAATTGCGTTATCGGAATAATTAAGTTTCTCCGCTAGGTCGTTTTGTGTTAATTTGTTTTTCTTGCGCAGTGTTATTAAGTTTTTTGCTATAACCTGTTTAATGTCGTTCATAATATCCTTAAAAACTAAATTCAATTTAGTCAAAATATATTTATATTAAGCGGACTAAAATTTGAAATTAATTTCAAATTTTACTCTCATATTTAATATTATATATTATAATAGAAGGCTTGTCAATTTGTTCATTTTAAAATTATTGTTAAATTTTAGCGTTATTGGTTGTGTTTTTAGAATAAAAAAATAGTCGAGCTTTGTTCGACTATTTTTGTTTTATTATTCTTCTTTATCTTGATTGGTGCTCATATCAGTATCTGCTTCAGTATTGTAATCACTTTTGTGAATTTTGTCAGCTAAACTTTTGTTAATTGTGAAGTCTTCGCTACTTTCGGTAGCTAAAGCTCTTTTTCTAGAGTTAGACTTTTCTTCCTTGGCATCTTTAAATTCTTCATATTCTTTGTTTGCTTTTTTGAAAGATACAACGAATTTGCCTTTGTTTGTAATGAAGTTTGCTATAACAATAATACTTGCAATACCAACCAAAGTGTAGATTAGTCGGCTAAATATATTGCTCTGCGAACCAAATATTCCTGCAACAAAGTCGAATTGAAGTATTCCGATTGTGAACCAGTTTATACAGCCAATACTAACAAGAATAAATGAAATTAACGATAACATTTCTATCCTCCCTTTGATTATTTTGATAGTTTATTTTGTTCAATAATGAATGTTTTATGTATTATTAGAACTGGTTTTTGGGAATATTTTTAACGGGAAATTTAGAAAAAGTAGGATTTGGGAGTTGTGTTTAGGAATTATATATTATATATAATATATACTTTTTTTATACGAAATATAGGGCTTTTTTATTACAATTCCCTCTCTGGTGGAGTGCTAGAAAATAATTCCCCTATCCAAAAGTTATCTTGGGAATAAAAGTTAGGGTTTTGACTTGTATTTTGGGCATTTTTTAAGTATATTTAATTATAGTAGGTCGGGCACAATCTGTTTGACTGAATTATCAAGATTGGCATCAGTTACTGATGCAAATAACAAATGACACAAATAGGAGAAATTTTATGGCACAAGTTAAAGCAATTAAACTAGTTAAAAAGGATAAAAAAGAAATTCCAATCTTTTTCGCAACAGATGACAACTACATTCCATATCTTGATGTAGCTATTCGTTCACTTATTGCTAATGCGTCTAAGAATTATAGATATACAATTAATATTTTGAATACAGGTATCAAAGAGGAGAACATTGAGCTTGTTAAGAAGAACGAGCAAGAGAATGTTTCTATCAACTTCAGAGATATTACTGAGGATATTAAACCTATCAAAAACAAACTAAAAGGCTTATATCACTTCAGTGTAGAAATGTACTATAGACTTTTCATTGAGAATATTTTCCCTCAATATGACAAAGTATTGTACTTAGATTGTGACATTGTTGTTGTTGGAGATATCTCTAAACTTTACAATGTAAATCTTGAGGACAATTGGATTGGTGGTGTAACTGAGAGAATTATTTACAATGATGAAGTATTCAGTAAGTATGTTAAAGTTACAACTGGCGTTGACCCTATCAATTACATTAACTCAGGTATCTTACTTATGAACTTAAAGAAACTTAGAGAAGTTAACTTAGCTGAGCAATTTATGTATGTTCTAAGCAAATATAATGTTGATGTTATTGACCCAGACCAAGCTTACATTAACTTCCTTTGCAGAGACAAAATTAAATATCTTCCAAATGGTTGGAACAAAGAACCTCTTCCAGAAGAGGCAGAGGGTGGACTTAATATTATCCACTATGCTCTATATAAGAAACCTTGGCAATATGATGATGTAATCAATGTAGAGTATTTCTGGAATTATGCTAAGAAGTCTCCTTTCTATGCAGAAATCAAAGCAAGAAAAGATGCATTTACTGATGAACAAAAGGCTAAGAAAGAGGCTGCCAATGTTGCAATTGTTGAACACGCAAAGAGAGTAATTGCTAGTGATAATACTTTCAAGAAAGTTTTACTTGATAATGGTAATGTTCTAGAAGGTTTAATTTTCACAAACGATGGTGTTTTTGAGAAAGGCACAAATCGTAGAATGAACTAATATTTTATCGATATTAGAACCAAAATAAAAGTGGGAGTTTGCTAAAATAATTAGCGAAATAGTAGTTTGATTTTATGGAAAAATCACCAGAAAGACTTAGGGTATTAGCGAAGATTGATGAAAATGAAAGAGCAGGTCTTTTCAATGATGATGTTGAGAATGACCCGCCAACAATTGAACTATTACCTAATAAGGTCGATTATCTTAATAAAAAATTGTCTAATAAGATTGCAACAAAAATTGCTAATCGTGCAGGTACAATCTTTTTTGAGAAACTAATTAAAAATGGACAGTTTATAATTAAAGAAATTAGAGGAATAGAGAATTATCTATCTGTTGAAGGCGGTGCACTGCTTACTTGTAATCACTTCAACGCTTGTGATAATTATGCTGTATATAGGGCTATCAAACCTTATATGGGGAAAAGGAAATTGTACAAAGTTATTAGAGAAGGTAACTTTACTAATTTTCCAGGTCCAATAGGTTTCTTCTTTAGACATTGTAATACGCTACCTCTTAGTAGTAACAAAGATACTATGAAGAAGTTTATGGTAGCTATGAACACCCTTCTAACTAGGGGCGAGAAAATTCTTATTTATCCAGAACAGGCTATGTGGTGGAATTATCGCAAACCTAGACCAATGAAGCCGGGTGCTTTTAGATTTGCGGTAACTTGTGATGTTCCTATTATTCCAGTGTTCATAACTATGGAAGATAGTGAGACTATGGACCCTAATGGCTTCCCTGTTCAAGAATACACAATACACTTCTTGAAGCCTATTTATCCAAACAAAGAACTTGTCAAGAAAGAGAATATTGAGTATCTTATGAACGAGAACTATCGTGTTTGGGTAGAAACATACGAGAATTTCTATAATAAGAAATTAGAATATTTGAAATAAAGTTTAAGTCTTATATGTGAAGTATTTTGCATATAAGTCTTTCTTTTTGTTTGTTGTTTACTAAGGAGAAAATAAATGGTTTTGTATCTTTCTACAATAGTAATTGCTATGGCTATAATATCAATACTTAATATAACTCTAGGTAGTTATAGTTTTGATTATTCCGCTCTTTGGGTAATTCTTGCGGTTGTTCTTAGTACAATTGTTGAGATTGCTATTAGTGGTGTGTTTTCAGCTATTACAGAACACGCTCCAGAGAAATTTTTTACTCCAGACAAGAAACTATATAATGTGTCAAAAAAAGAACAGAAATTCTACGAAAAAATCGGCATTAAGTCGTGGAAAGATAAGGTGTGGGAGTTAGGCGCTTTAGGAGGCTTTAGAAAAAACAAACTAAACGATAATACTTCCAAATATTTGTATCGTTTTATAATTGAGAGCAATAGGGGAATGTTGGGACATATAATTGACCTATTTGCAGGTTTTTTAGTAATCTTTATTCTACCTTTAAAATATGCTTGGAGAATAGGTGTACCTGTGGCTATTGTGGGATTTGTTCTTAATCTTCTACCAATATTTGTTTTAAGGTACAATCTTCCTAAACTTGCAGTTGCGTATAAGAGAGCCAAAAGGTTGGAAGAAAGGGGCGAGAAACCAGTGGCTGAAGAGAGCAAATCAGGCATTTCAAATAATCCAGAAAATAAATAAGCAAAAAAGAACCTTATGCGTATAAGGTTCTTTTTATTTATATTGTATATATTATATATAACTTAACTTATATTATTATATTAATAGTGTGTTTATATTTGTTTGTTGTTTTCAACAATTAGTTTGTCGAAGTATACTTTTTCAACGAAATCATCTTCTCTAAATGTTACAGTTCCGAACATTAGATAGTCTCTAATGTGTTTGGCTAGTATTATTGGGCTAGGACTATCAAAGTGTTCGCATATGGACTTGATATAGAATTCAAAATGGTCAATTTCGAAATCTTCTCTAAAAGCGCATTTATAGTGCTTAATCATTCTACCGTCTAGCATTGTTTTTGCGTATAGTCTAACCATAATCTTTTCCTTTAATTTATTTTCTAATAGATTGTAGCATAAATTTATAAATTTACATACAAATTTTAAAAGTAATATTAATTTATTTTTTTGTAGTTTGATTAATATGGTTTGTCTTTGCATATAAATATATATAGTGGTATTATGGTTTTAAAATATATAATTTGGCAAGATTGATTGTTAATAAAAAATACTTTAAAAAACTCTTGACAAATTAACATTATTGTTGTAATATATTCACGATTTAGGAACTTGCAAGAGATTAACTCTTTGCGGGTTCGATTTTATTTTTAAGGAGTTAATATGGCAGAGGTTTTTTTAACTAAAGAGGCTTATAAGGAATTGGAGGAGAGACTTGCATACCTAAAGAGCGAAGGTAGAGTTGCTGTTGCTGAGAAGATTAGTGTTGCTAGGTCTTTTGGAGATATAAGTGAGAACAGCGAATATGATGCTGCTAGAGAGGAAGAAGCTCTACTAGAGCAAGAAATTATTCAAATCGAAGAAAATCTTAGAAATGCTCAAATTATTACAAAAGCAAAAGTAGATACTTCTAAAGTTAGCGTTGGTTCAACTGTTGAAGTATTAGATATGGAATATGATGAGAAGATGACCTTGAAGATTATGGGAAGTATCGAGAGCGACCCAACAATTGGTCAAATCAGTAACGAAAGTCCAACAGGTAAGGCTTTAATCGGCAGAAGCAAAGGTGAAGTTGTTGATGTTGTAACTCCTGCTGGTGTTCTAAAATACAAGATTTTATCTATCAGTTATTAATTATATAAACTTTGTCTGTATAGACAAAGTTTTTTTGTTTTGTTAAGATTGGTGCTGTGTGTGCCAATCTTTTTTTATGTGAAGTTGGCAGATGTTTGGTGTTTTCTATTTCTACAGACTGTATTGTGCAAGATAAGTCATAATGTGGCAAAAGTAGAGTGTATAAGGAGTGGTTTTTTGTATTTTATTATTCTAGTATTTTTATATAATTATCTTAGATAAACTTTATTTAAGTTAAAGTGTTCATATTGATTATAGCTAAGATTTGTTTGGTTATAATTATATAACTTTATATTGAGGGGAAGTATGGTACTTGCTAAAAATGATTTTGTAACAAATAAGATAAATACCAAGTTTTTAAAAGTGGTAACAATTGTTCTATTGTTTGTGTTGTTGTATGGTGTGAATAATACCTCTATTTATTACACTAGCCTCCTTCCGTTTGGTGTGAGTATTGTGTTTGCTCTTATGTTTGTAGGCTTCAATGGGTATATATTAGGTGTTGTTTATTTTGCATCTTTGATTATGAGGGGCTTTAATATGGTTCTTTTGTGTCAAGGAATTAATGTTTTAGGTGTACTTATACTTTTACAGTTAATGCTGGATAAAAATAAGTTAAAGCTTAAGAAATGGTATTTGTTTCTTTTGCTTTTGAGTTCATTGGTATCGTATGTATTTTTTAATTGTGGTGGGGTAAAAGAAAGCCTTGCGCTATTTGTATCGGTTGTTCTTGCTATTGTATTTTTGTATGCTTGTGTAGTTTTTCTAGAAGCAACGATTGGTAAGGGGTTGCTTAGTAAGATTAATTTAGATGAAAAGATTTGCGGGTGTGTAATCCTGATTATATTTAGTATTGGTATTAGTGCTTGTAATATTTATATATTTAATCTAGGGCTGTTGTTTGGAACGGTTGCACTACTTATAATAAACAAATTATCTTCAAGTAATGTTGTTATAATGTGTGGAGTGTTATTTGGAATTGGTGCATCAATCTTTTATGTTGAGCCAATATATGTATCTTTGTATGTTGTCATGGCTGTTGGGGCAATTGCTTTTAATTGCAGGTGTAGGGTGTTGAGTGCAGTTGCGGTTATATTGGTGTATGTGTTATTTGTGTTGATGTTTAATTTTGGATTTGTGTTGGGGGACTTGCTTAGTGTTGGGATTGGTTTGGTTGCCTACTTAGTTATACCAAGCAAACTGCTTCAACAGTTTTCTAAGGTTTTTGTGAAGTCTAAGCAGGTTGCGATAAGCAATATTTTTAATAGCGGAAAATTAGAACTGGTCAATCGAATAAAAGAATTAAGTGTTGTCTTCTCTGAAATGGACAAAGTATATAGAGATATGGTTAAAGGTGGTCTTGCTGATAATGATGCAAAAGATTTGATTAGAGAGGAATTGATAAACGGTGTTTGTGTTAAGTGTAGTAACTATGATAGATGCTATCGTAGTGGCAGAACCTTTATGTCTCAATGTGTAGAAGATATTGTGTCTGTTGGTTATGATAAAGGTAAGCTATCTCTTGTAGACTTGCCGGAGTTTTTAACTACGAATTGTTATTATGTTAATAGTTTGCTTCAGTATTTCAATAATCTAATCGGTGTGTATTTGGATTACAAAAGTGCGGTTAATAATATAGATACAAGTAGAGTATTGATTGCAGAACAATTAGGTGGTGTTAGTAGGCTACTGGAGGTTCTGTCAAAAGAAGTGGATATTAATATAAACTTGGGTAGTTCGGTTGAGGAAGAAATAAAGGATAGATTAGGTTATGCTGGTATAGTTTGTGTTGAGTGTGTTGTGTATGAGAAAAATATTTCAACCAAGATAATTAATCTTATTGTTAGAAACGAGCATTATAATGACAAAAATATTGTGAAAATTGTCAATAAAGTACTAAAGTCTAAATATATGGTTGTGTCAGCAACACCCTCTGCACTTGCGGGTGTAGTAGATATTGTCTTAAAAAACAAGCCTAATTATGACCTTGTATTTGGCTCTAGTTTTGTTAGTAAGAATGGCAAGATTGAGAGTGGGGATAATCACTTGGTTTCGAAAGTAAGTGAGAGTAAATATATGGTGTCAATCTGTGATGGAATGGGCAGTGGCAAACAGGCGAATAGAATTAGTAAATTAACTATATCCTTGATTGAAAATTTCTATAGAGCAGGGTTTGATAATGAAACAATTCTTAGTACTATTAATAAGCTTCTTACACTAAATGAAAGTGAGAATTTCTCAACAATAGATTTATGTGTAATTGATGCTACAAAAAATATTTATGACTTTATTAAACTTGGTGCTGTTGATGGATATATCAAAAGAGCAAATGGTGAGGTTGATACTGTTGCTAGTAGCGGATTGCCTGTAGGGGTTCTTGAGAAAGTTTATCCTCATATAACTAAACTTAGGGTGTCTAATATGGATATGGTGGTATTGGTGTCTGATGGAGTGAGTGATGTTTTAGGGGATAACTTTCGTAGCATTCTCGTTTCTCTAGACACAATCAATCCACAATTGTTGTCTGAGCAAATTCTTGCTAAAGCGCTTGAAATTAATAATGGTATATCATCTGATGATATGACTGTTGTTTGTGTTAGGGTTTTTGAGAGCGTGTAGATGCTTGTTGATTTTTCGAGTAACTGAAAAATCTATTATGGTGTGGATTTAACTTGTCTTAGAGTTTAATTTTGAAGATTTTTAATAAAATTATGATACTAAAGGTATTACAAAATTTTTCTCTATATTTAAAAATTATTATTCTTGAAAAATTTTAAATATATTATTTAAAAGATAAATATGTTTGTTTTTTGAAATTTTGTGTGTTATTATTAATAAAAAATACTATGGAGAAAAATAATGGCTGAAAATAAATCTGATTTTATTATTGACCCTCAAGTTCTTTCTGATGAAGCTAGGGGTATGATTGAAAAGTTAAGACAAGGATTTAATCTAAGTTCTGCTAATCAACCTAATATTGATATTGTTACAAGAAAATATTTTGGAGGTTTGGAAAGACCTGTAATTAGATTTAGAAATCAAGTTGGTGACTTTAGTAAAATGCTTAGTTCTGATGGTTGGTCGTATGGAGTTTACTATCTTCAAGGCTCTCCCAAAACTGGATTCTATAAAATGAAAGATGGTAAGTATATGTTTATAGAGACTGAGCAAGAATATAATTCTCTTGCAACACAAACTATAACTAATGCTCAGGAAATGAAACTTGCTTTATTTGCTAAAAATCCGCAACTTAACGATGAAAATGTTCAGGCTGTAGATGGTAAGATTACAATAGGAATTCCTTATCTTGACCATTTAGAAATGCCTTCTTCTGAGTGGGTATATGATGCTGCAGAAGGAAAAATTCATAGTACCGCCAGAGAGTATGCGTTTGAAATTGAAGTAACTAATGCTAATAGTATGAATGAGGGATATAAAACCGAGTCTGGTACTTCTAGTGCTATTGAATCAAGAAAATCTTTAGAGTCAGATAATGAAAGACTTGAAGATAGAGTTTCGGAAGATGGAACTGTAGTTAGTGATGATGCTGTCAATATTGCCTCTAAAAACAATTTAAAAATAGATTTGGCAGATTTTAGTCCATATTATATGTTTGAAACATTCCAAAGATGCTATGGAGTTATGCAAAAAGATAGTAACGAGTTTGAGTGTTATGTTAAGTCTCCTAGTCAGAATGGTGCTTTTCAGTCTATTGATGCTAGAAAGCAAGAAAATAATACAGGTAGCATACAACAGATTAAAGAGTGGGCATTTGTTAATATGCTTTGGATAGATGCTTGTAAATTATCTTATGCAAATGCTGCACAAGCATTTAATGGTGTTAATGCTAATACTTTAAGAGTTGTTATGGAACATTTGCAACATGGCGAAAGAGAGTCTAGTACTATTCTTTCTGCTGTTAAAGGGTTAGATGGTGGACAGACTGAGTTTGCATTGAGTTTTTTGTCTTCATTGACAAATCTAGCAGGTTTTCAAATCAACTTAAATGTTAATCTTGAACAATTACCAGATGCTCCAGTAAGAGAACATAATAAACCTACAGGAATTTAATATTAATAATTTATTTATATGGCATATTGTTAATTAAAAAAACACCTACCGTTTGGTAGGTGTTTTTGTTTGTATATTAAACTAAATTTTTTGTTTTTAATTTTAATAGAATTCCTCAATGATAGAACCTTCATCTGTGTTGTTCTTGGTTACATGAATTCTACTATTTAGATAGTATTCCATTTTCTCTACGTGGGTAATGAAGCCAACAGTGAAATTAAGGTTAATAAGTGCATCAAAGCTTTGAAGAACTTTTTCGATATAGTTTTCACTAAGGTTACCGAAACCTTCATCAATGAAGAAGAAGTTGAAGTTCTTATTGTTATTAACTGCAATACTTTGTGAAATACCAAGTGCTAGACTCAATGATACGATAAATCTTTCACCACCACTAAGTGTTTTAACAGACCTCTTAATTCCGCCATTGAAGTTGTCTATTACATTGAAGTCTCCATCATAGTTAAGTAAATATTTGCCTTTGCTAATCTTATATACATAACTATTAGAGAAGTCTGTAATAAGTCCCATATATTCTTCAGACAGGAATTCGATTAAAGCGCCACCAGCAAGTAAACTCTCAAGTTTTTCGATAGCATTGTACTCTCTAGTAACTTTGTCAAGTTCTGCTTGAAGTTCAAGTACGGCGGCCAAGTTTTGTCTTTGAATATCCATTGTAATTTTGTTTACATTGATAAATACCTTTAGTTCGGTTAATTTCTCCTCATTAGCATTTAGAGCTTCCATTAGACTATTGAAATCATCTTTGGTATATACATAATCTTTAGTTTTTTCTCTAAGTGCTAGAGTATTGCTTTCTAATATTGCAAACTCTTTTCTGAAAGTTTCTACTTTTTCCTTTAACTCAGGCAACTCATCGTGTTCTACAAGTAGAGAATAATCTGTCTTTTCTTTGAAAATATTCTTGTTGAAAGGTTTAAGAGCTGTATGTAGTTGTTGAACTCTTTCTTTAACATTATGAATATTATTGTTAGCAATCTCAATATCGATAATTGCTTTTTGTTTTTGTGCATAAATTTTATTAAGACTAGCGGTTAATTTGTCCTCTTCGTCTTTGTGTCTATTTAGAGTCTTTGTTAAGAATTGCAAATCGTTAGATGGTTTGGTGTCCTTGATACTTGCTTGACACTCGGCAAGTTGTTTCTTAACAAGTTCTAGGTTGTCGTTGTAGTCGTTAATTTGCTCTTGCATTCCTTCCATGGCGGATTTGGTACTAGCAATTAATTCTTTGGCATCAACGATTTTGTCTTCGACTTCATCACATTTTTTATTTAACTCTTCGTTTTTCTTTAAGAAGGCTTCTTTGATTTCATCAATGTCTTCTTCGTTAACATCCATATTCTTAAGGTCTTTAAGAATTTGACCAACCTCTTTTCTAACTCCAAGTTCAAAGTTCTCGATATCGTGAACAACTGTTAGGACTTCATCATAAATATTGAAGTTTTCTACTTCTGCAAGAGACTCTGGGTTAATCTTGTTTTTAGTGATTGTCAAGAATAAAGCAAAGTCTTGTTTAGTTTTGAAAGTTTGACAATTGGTTAATTTATCGATTGTGTCCATATTGTCGAATATAGTTGTTTCAAGCTTCTTGTGTGTGTTTTGAAGGTCAAGAAGATTATTTTTAGCAGTATTTAAAGTTTGGTTGATTTCGGTAAGTTTGCTACTTAAATCAAGAATTTTAGTTGTAATTTGTTTTTTGCTATTTTTTAATTCTTGTAATTTCTCTGCTTTTAATTGTTGTTTCTCTTCTTCTAACTTAATTGCGTTAACTTGATTTTCGATATCTTCGATTTTGTTGTGGTTGTCTGTTAGGAGAACATTAATTCTATCGCTTTCCTTGGCATAATCTCCAAGAAGTTTTTTGTTAGTTTCGATAGTTTCGTTAATCTTAGATAACTCTTCTAGAGAAGAATTGTATTTGTTGTTGATAATAGTGAAATCACCATATTTCTCTGTATACTCTATTTGTTTTTCAATAAAGTTGATTTCTGGAACTTCACTTTGTTTGATAGATAGGTTTACTTCCAAATCAAGAAGTTCATCTTTTGCGTTAAGTTCGTTCTTGATTGCTTCAGAAAGTTTCTTGTCTCTTGCGATTTGTCTTTGAAGAGTTTCTAGTTGTTTGTCGCTTTCTTTTAGTAATGCTTCAGTTCTATCTATAGTTTCTTGATTAATTCCTTGATATACAGAAATTTTCTCTTCTACAGTTGATTTGTTAAGAGATACGATTTGTTTCTTTGCTTTTAACTTTTCATTTAAGATAACGCCAAACTGTTCCAAATCGAATAGTTTAGCAAGTGTTTTCTTTCTAAGTGCAGGGGTGTCAGATAAGAACCTGTCGAATTCTCCTTGAGGCAAAGCAATACACTTGGTAAACTCTTTTTTACCAATACCAATAATCTCTAATACTTTGTTGTTAACATTGTCTGGCATTTCTGCTAAAGTTATGTTTTTCTTAACATCATTAAGTATTGCTTCAGTCTTTAGTCCACTTGCTCTTAGGTGGAAGTCTCTACGAATAAAGTATCTAGTAGTGCTTCCATCGTGGTTTTCCATATCAAAAGTATACTCGATATAGGCGTCTTTAGTATTAACATTAATGATATTTTGAAGAACATCTCTATCACTTACGCCATATAGGGCAAGAATAATACTATCAAGAATAGTGGTTTTACCGCTTCCTGTTTCGCCAAATATACCAAATATATTGTTTTCAGCAAGTTTACCGAAGTCTACTTGTTGTTCGGACACATAACTATTAATGCCCTTAATCTTTAAATTAATCGGCTTCATATAGTCCCTCCGACATTAAACTTAAGAATAATTCTTTGACATCATCATCTGGGTCGGTTCCCAATTTGCTTCTAACGAATTTATTGAAAATTTCACCATTGGTTAAATCTTTCTTACTAGCAACATCATAAGTTCTTCTAGCTTCATTAGTGATAACAGAAAGGGTAACTAGGTTAGGGTGTTGTTTTCTTAAATTCTTTAAGTCTGCAGGGGTTACATAAGGTGTGTATTCTGTGTTGTCGATATCTCCATCAAGAGTGTCTACATTTTCGATAATAATCTTAACTAAATCATCAGGGTTTTCGTTAAGAACCTTATGTGCTTGGCTAACAGAAGTAACGGTGAATCTCTTTAGAAGTTTTACATTAAGAGGTTGTTTAATAACATTTTGAACGCCGTTTTTATCTATGTCTACAATTAGAATATTTGTTGGTTCATCATTTTTAGGTGCGAAGTTTAGGTTAAGTAGTGAACCAGAGTAGAAAATATTGTTATCTTTATTAACTGTTAGTGTTGTATGAATGTGACCAAGTGCTGTGTAGTGAGCCTTGTTATGGAAGATTTTTTGGTCAACATAGTTAAAGTTACTACTAATAGTAGTATAGGCTTGGTAATCGTCTTTATTAAGGTTTAAACCGAAGCTAAGAAGGTGTGCCATTGTGATATTAATGGTGTCATCTCTAAACTTGGAAGTACCATAGTTAAGCCACTCTTCTACTTTCTCTTGGAAAGGTTGTCCTTCTCTCTTAATCTCTTTGTATCTGTAGTAAGAAGGGTAAGGCAAAAGAGCAAGTACGCAATCTTCGCCTTGCTGAGTGTGGAACTCAATAAATCCCTTACCTGCTTTTGTTGCATAAATATTGGTGTCTGTTCTAGAAGTGTCGACTTTAATATTGTCGATACTACCAATTAGATAAATACCAAATTTGTCTGCAAATATATTCGCATTACCAAGTCTTTTGTGGTCATCGTGGTTACCAGCAATAGCAACTACTGCACAATTACCATTTCTTGATAAATCAACTACTGTTTTATAAAATAATTCTTCATCTTCGGCACTAGGAACTAGGTTGTCATAGATGTCACCAGAAATAAGAACCATATCAACATTATAGTTTTTTGAGTGCTCTACAAGTTGTTTAAGTGCTTCTTTTTGCTCTGGAAATCTATCCAAGTCATCACTTTTTGCACCGATATGCCAGTCGGCTGTATGCAAAATTCTCATTTAACAATATTCTCCATTTTTCATTTTTCGCTAATATTTTATCATATAATTAATTATATTCAAAATATATAAGGGTGTTTGCCTAAATTTATTTTCTTTATTAGGTGTGTTTCGTTTGATTTATTATTGGTGTTTTTGTATGGGGTGGGGTGCGTTTGTCTGATTTTTATGTTAATCTTGATAGATAATATTTGCTATTAAAAGACTAAATTCCCACAAGCAAATGTTTATAGATTGTTGATTATTTTGCAACTTTTAAAAACCTCAAAAATATATTGAATAATGTTCCCCAATATGGTAGAATAGTTAGTGAAATTGATTAGTACAAGCAAGGTCTTACAGTGTATCTTTTGTGGTACTAATAGTTGATATAATTCATCATAGGGGTTATTATAAATGGCATTTTGTGAATTTTCAAGCGAGATTATTTCTTCAACTACTACACAAATAGACAATCTTTTTTTGTCGGATTTTTTGCCGAATGCTAATGGTGATTATGTTAAAGTTTATCTATACGGACTATATAAATGTCAGTCTGGCAAGGATAATGATTTAGAAAGTTTTGCTAAAAATCTAGATATGGACAAAGAAGATGTTGTTAGCATTTTCTATTACTGGCAGGAATTGGGTCTAGTTAATGTTATTAATGTTGAACCTATTATGGTTAGATATTTGCCTGTCAAGAATGCTCTTTACAAAATGAAAAAGTATAATGTAGATAAGTATACTGCGTTCAATATTTCTGCTCAAGAGTTGATTGGTAGCAAGATGCTAACACCAAGAGAGTTGGAAGAGTTCTATTATCTAATTGAGAACTTGCATATTGAGAAAGAGGCGTTGCTTAAAATTATTGATTACTGTGTAGGTCTCAAAGGGAAAAATGTTTCTGTTACATATGTTGTTGCAGTTGCAAAGAATTGGATATATGATGGTGTTAGAACTAGTGAAGATGTGGATAATCGACTTGTAGAACAAGAAAGGGTTAGTGGAGATATTGTGCTAGTTCTTAAGGCTATGGGAATTAAAAGACAAGCAACAACTGATGAATATCAAATGTATCTTGATTGGACTAAGGATATGGACATTCCTCTTGATTTGGTTGTGTATGTTGCTAAGAAAACTAAGTCAAAAAGCTTCACAAAACTAAGTGAACATATTATGAAATGTTATTCAAATCGTTTGCTTAGCATAAAGGAAGTTGATGAGTTTTTGGCTGAAAATGAAGAGATGCTATCTCTTGCAAAAGTGGTAGTTAAAAACTTGGGACTTTGGTATGACAATTTAGAAAATGTTGTTGATACATATATTCATCCTTGGCTTAGTATGGGCTTTGAAAAAGAAGCAATAATCAGTTTGTCGAACTATGCTTTCAGGAGTAATATTAGAACTCTTGATGGACTAAACAATAACATTAATAATATGTACAAACTTGGACTGTTAACTGTTGCTAGTTTGGATAATTATATGCAAGATATTGTCAAAAACGATAGTGTTATTGCTGATATATTGCAAGAACTTGACATAAATCGTGGTGTAATAGCACTTGATAGAACTATGTATAAGTCTTGGTTGTATGATTGGGGTTTGAGTTCTGAGATGATAAATTATGCTGTAGAATTATCTAAGGGAAAGTATATGGCTATGCAGTATTTGAACCGAATTTTATCAGAGTATCATACAAACAAAATTGCATCTGTGGAAGAGGCAAAAAATTATAAGTTGTCTTTCGTTGGTGGAGGGTATTCAACAAATTCTGATAAGAAAGGAATTACCGAAAGAAAGGCTGCAAGAAAAAGAGAGTACACCAAGAAAGAGTTGGATAGTTTGTTTGACAATATTGAAGAGATAGAAATATAAAATAAGGAAAAGTTATGAGTGTTAGATTTGATGCAGAGCGTAACATTTTAAAAAGAAAATTAAAAGCTGAACAGTTGGCTGAGAGTAGGGTTAATGAAGTTCTTAAAGATGAGAATGCAAGGATTCTATTTGTAAAGGCTAAACAACTTGTTGTAGAAATTGCTAAGCTTGATGTTGCTGGTAAAAGTTCAAAAAAGAAAAGAGAAGAGTATAATAAAACTCGTGAACTTATGGCTGAACTTCTTAAAGTTAATGGTGTTGACAAGTCTG
>JAZLDP010000019.1:0-8589 GCA_045614835.1 Clostridia bacterium
AACTAAGTCAAGTCCAAGTTTAGTAATGATTACATTGTTAAGAATAATGCTTGTAACAATAGTTGCAATTGTTGCTAATACAAAGTTAATCATAGCAATAACAGCACTTTCGTTGAAGAATATTCCGAATACATCAGAACCTCTAGCACCTAGAGCTCGAAGTATTCCAATTTCTCTCTTCTTATAAGAGATAGAAGTTGAAATGAAATTCATAAGTAGTAGGGCAGCAAATACAGCAAAACCAATACCAACATATAGTAGAACTTCTGCAACTTCTTCTAGTGTGTCTCCGAATTGGTCTAGAATAGGTGTTGCACCAGTTTGAACGGTGAACTTATAGCCTAAGTTATTGA
Source organism: Clostridia bacterium (assembly GCA_045614835.1). GTDB lineage: Bacteria > Bacillota > Clostridia > Christensenellales > UBA1242 > UBA11490. The sequence goes on from JAZLDP010000019.1 coordinate 354, forward strand.
ATGTTTCGCAGTATTTTATGAAGTCTTCATTGGTCTTGCTATCATCAGATAGAATTGCAATTGAATAATCGAAACCGCTTAATAGTTTTTTTAGTGAGTTGTTAAATGTTGTAGTTGATGTGTAGGCTTTGTCGTATTGACTGGTTAAACCGACAACCTTAAAAGATATAACAATATTCTCTCCCTCGTAGTCTTTGGTTAGGTTGATTGTTAATCCGCTTTCAATTAATCTTTCTAGTTCTTCTCCTTGTGCAAAAGAATATAATGCGTTTTGATGAATAATGATTTCATTTTCACCTAGTTCTTTGAAGTTGCCATTACTATCAAGTAGACTTGATGTGGCTCCTGCAGATTTATAGTATTGAATGTTTGAATTGATAAATTCTTCTTTGTTTAACAAAGCAATGTTGTCATTTAAGTAATCTTCGAAGTTTTTTGAAGTAAGATTAAGTGTTGCTGTATTAGAATCGTTAACAAATTTAACACTGTGTCCGTAGATTGAAGTAAAGTTGTTGAAAGATTGAGTTGTGTTGTCAGTACAAATTATGTTGTCGTACCAGTCGTTGTAGTAACCAACAATTGTATAAGAACCGATTTCAATGTCGTGTTCATATGATGATGTGTTGTAGGCGTAAGCAGTAACTGTTAAAGGAGTTTCTGATTTTAGTTTAGCTTCTCTATTGCTATCATCTGTTCCAAATAAACTATCAAAGTAGTGATAAGATATTATAATTTCATTATTGTTAATGGTTGCGAAAGTATTGTTTTGGTATATATCACCATACTTATATTTGAATTGTTTACTTGAAAGAAATTGGTTAATTTGTTCGTTGTAGTATGAGGTGTATTCTGAGCCTAGAGTTGTTATTCTGTTTAGTTGTAGTGAATTGCCACTGTGTTCATAGTCGGGATGAGAAACATAAAGATACATACTAATAGGAGTATTAAGTAACTCATTATATTTGTTTTCGGTAATATAAATCATATTGGATAGACCAAAGTCTAGTTCTCTAGTTATTTTGGTCATAAGCATATCTTTAGATTCAAGCTCTGCACTAGAAATATTCATATATTCGGAAAAGTCCGAACCATCATCTATGATGCCGACAATTGTATAAGAATTGTTGTAGTCGTAATTAATTGTACAATTTTTGTAAGTTGAAAGCATAGTTTCATATGTTAATTCAGCATTAGAATTTAGACATTTGAAAGCATCAAAGATATGTTTTGAAATTGTAATTTCATTATCATTAGTAGGCATTTTACCAGCAATAAGAGATAGTTCCAAACTTGTCATTTCTTGCTCTGTGATATGTGTCATACCAGAGAAGAATGGAATTTGAGAAGGATTGGTTGAAGAATTATTTAGGCCTTGAATTTGTAATGTTTTTGAATAAGCGTTGCTCCAGTATCGTTGTCCAAATTCAATTTTGCTTCCAACTATCTTCTTTAGTTTGATATCTGGGAATTTGTCGTTAATTGCTTTAACATCTTCTTCCTTAAATGCAGCAGAATTGTTAGACCACTCGCCTTTCTCTTCTTTTAAGATAGAAATTGTTTTTTTGTTGAACTCTTCAACAGTATGGAATACGGCAGAGGCACGATTGAAGGTAGAAACTGTGTCAATAACACCGAACATTGTGAAGGCTAGGAATGATAAGAAAATAGTGAATACTAATTTGCCAACCTTATTCTTTAAGGCACTTGCACCCATTTTGAAAGAGTCTTTGAACTTCAATTGAGATTTGATTAGTTTGAAGTTCTTTGGGTTGTAGTCTTTCTGAACGATATCTTCGGAAGTTGTTTCTACGAAAGCTTCTTTGTTGCCCTCATCTGTTATGAAGTTTGCTTTTTTAACTTGTTCATTTGCATTGTCATCAATAGAGATGATTACATCAGAATGTGCGGTTTGTGTTTTTAAAACGCTAGTGATTTTGTTTATGTCATCATTGGTAAGTTGAATACCTTTCTTAATATGGATAATTTTGTCATCAATGATACTAACACCAGAGTCGGTTTTTCTAGATGCAATTTCTTTCTTGGTAACATCTTGAATAATTTGTCCATCTTTTAGTTCGATAATTCTATCACCGTAGATTTCTGCAAATTCTCTATCGTGAGAAACGATAATTACAAGTTTGGTCTCTGACAGTTTTTTCAAAGTGTCCATAACTTGCTTACCAGTATTGCTATCTAACGCACCGGTAGGTTCGTCCGCCATAATGATTTCTGGATTTTTGATAAGTGCTCTTGCAATAGCAACTCTTTGCTTTTGACCACCAGATAATTGATTAGGCTTTCTTTTTGCAAACTGCAACATATCTACTTGAGATAGTAGGTTGTTAACAGCCTCTTTGTCGGCTTTCTTACCTTGAAGTTCAAGAGCGATACTCAAGTTCTTGGCAACGGAGAATTCTTCTAAGACATTATATTCTTGGAAGATAAATCCAATGAATGTGTTACGATAACTATCGAAGTCAGATTGGCTGAAGTCTTTGCTAGATTTGCCTTTGATAATGATTTCGCCACTATTGAAAGTGTCTAATCCGCCAATTGCGTTAAGAAGGGTAGATTTACCGCTACCACTTTTACCAAGCAAGAATACTAGACCAGTTTCTGGAAAGTCAATAGATACATTATTAAGAGCTTTTACAGTTTCTTTTGTCTTGCCAATTTTGTATATCTTGACTAAGTTTTTAACTTTTAGCATAATCTTGTCTCCTTATTTTATAATGACTTTTTAATTATAATTTTTTGCTAAATTGTAATTAGAAAGTTTAATTTTTGTCCTATATAATAATCTATATAAACATAAAACATTGTTAGTATATATCTTTTAATTTTCTTTGTCAATTTGTCAGGTTAAATATGAAAATAGATAATTGTTGAGTGTGTGTAATGTATAAATTTTGTTGACCAAAATTGACTAAAATTTTATAATGAAAATGTAATTATTGTTTAATTATAAATTTGTGTAGAATAAAAAGGAATAAATATGTTTAAAAATATGAAGGCATCTACCAAAGTCTTTCTTATAACAGCTCCTTTGGCTTTGGTTAATATTGCTGTTTTAATTTACCAGTTTATGCATTTGGTAATATCTCCTTGGAATATTATTCCAACATTACTATTAATATTTATTTTGGTCGGCAATATTATTAATATGTTAGGAATTAAACTTCCTGGTAGACTAGCAACACTGTCTCAATTCGGTGCACCTGCACCTAGTGATGCTGAACAAAATGCATATAGAGAAAATGAGGATTTTTATGCGATTAATACTTCTTTTCCAACCAAGTTGACAGTTAAGAATATTGTCTGGAAAACTCTATTTTTAGCAATCTTCATTGGGCTTACTTGTTTGTTTTCTGTCTTGGGTGCTAATATTCAATATGACCAAGTAGTAACAGGAACAATTATTGATAAGCGAGTTGAAGGTGAGGTGTACACCGAGTATACTGATGATGGAACAACTACTCACGATAATAGAGTACTCGTAATGACTGTTAGTTACACTGTTGGTGAGGACATTTATAGAACAGAGGTTAGAGATAATTTTTCTCATAGCAGAGATAATAACTTTATTAAACTATGTGTTAATAATGATGGTACTTATGTTTGTCCTTATGACAAGGTTCAGTCTTTTAGAATTATGAGGTATGCATCAATTGTTTTTGCTATAATTACTTTCTTAGGTTTTGTATTCAAATTGCCTAATCAATATTTAGCTCTACTAGTAATTGGTGTGGTTGGTGTTGGAATTATATGTTTATTTAATTCTGCCGATTGGGGAAGTTGGTTACTAAAAGACTTTACTCTTTTTGGTGGTTGTTTTGTTACTCTTTGTGCAATGTCGATTATTCAACTTATACTACTTAGAATAATGCATTCTATTGGAATTAGAAGAGATGGCAACTTTAAGTTATCATAAATTTGTGTATGTAAATATGTATTGACATATGTAAACAAAATACTATATAATTGTCATACAATAAATTATAACACTCTCAAACTTGCGAGTTTGGGGGTGTTGTTTTTCGGAGATAACATAATATGAATACGGTATTTTTTATTAATAGTGTGCTTCTAGGATTGGGGCTTACTATGGACGCTTTTTCAGTTTCTTTGGCTAATGGTCTTAATGAGCAGGATATGAGAAAAGGTAAGATGTTTGGAGTGGCAGGAATGTTTGCTTTCTTCCAAGCACTAATGCCTATGGTCGGTTGGGTTTGTGTGCATACAATCTTACAAATATTCGAGGGCTTTGAGAAATTTATTCCTTGGGTTGCTCTAGGACTACTTGGTTTTATCGGAACTAAAATGCTTATAGATGGAATAAGACAAAAGGAAGAGGAATCCAAAAGAGTAGGGTTTTGGGGACTTGTTATACAAGGTATTGCAACCTCAATAGATGCGTTGTCTGTTGGTTTTACTATCGCAGAACATAATTTTATGATGGCGTTTGTTTCGGTATTGATTATCGGTATAATTACTTTCGGTGCTTGTTTGGTTGGTGTAATGCTAGGCAAAAAGTTTGGAACGAAGTTTTCTAACAAAGCAACTATTTTTGGAGGGGTTTTGTTAATTCTTATTGGACTTGAGATATTTATTACAAGCTTCTTTTAGAAGGGGAAGAGCGGAAACTATGAGTTTTCGTTCTTTTTATTTGTTTTAATTTGAAAATAATTAGATAAATATCTCTAATTAACTGAAGATATATTTGGAAAAGTAGAGTGTGTTTGATACAATTATATTAAGTAGGGAAAAGAACGAGGAGTTCTATGAGTAAAGCAGAGAGAGTAATTGAATATTATGTGCTATGCAACAAGCTAAAGGATATTGTTAGAACTGGTTGGAAAGACTGGGGTGTTAAGCGAGAAAGGGTTGAAAGTATTGCTGAACATATATATGGTGTACAAATGTTGGCTATTGCTATGTGGTCAGAATATAAGTACGACATTGATATTAGAAAAGTTCTTAGTATGCTTAGTATTCACGAATTAGAAGAAACTATTATCGGGGATTTAACTTTGTTTCAGATTGACAGCAAAAGCAAAGCAGATATGGGACACGAAGCAGTTAAGCAAATTCTATCTAAACTGGCTATGGGTGAGGATTTTGAGGAATTGATTATGGAGTTTGATAGAAGAGAAACTCCTGAGGCTTTGTTTGCTTATGAGTGTGACAAACTTGAGTGTGATATTCAATGTAGACTATATGATGAGGAGGGGTGTGTAGACCTATCTAATCAAAAGGGAAATAAAACTGCTGAGAATAGTGAGGTCAAAGAACTTCTTATGTCTGGCAAGTCTTGGTCAGAGATGTGGCTAGAGTTTGGTCAAAATAGATACCCATATGACAAGAACTTCAGAGAAGTGTCTAACTATGCAAAAAACAATAGAATAAGTGAGGACAAGTGATAAGAGAGGCAGTCTAACTATTTTGGTTAGGTTGTCTTTTGTTGTTAACTTGTTTTGAAAAAAAGTGTAATGTATGTTAAACTAAATTAGTTTTGGTGTAAAAGGGGGTGTTATTAATGTCAGAACTAGATATTGAAAGAAAGAAATATCAAGTATTCAAAGAGATGGTTGCGGCTTATAGAAAAGAACTTCTAGAAGATAGAGAGTATGCTCTTAGTATGCCTATCGAAACTGAAAATGGTTTCAATATTGAGCGTGAGCAGAAAATTGAGGATATAGATGAGAAGTTAACAATTCTATCTAGACACACAGAAGACCCATACTTCGCTAAGCTTGTGTTCCAAGACTTAGATGATGGAATGGAATTCAAAGGTTATATCGGCAGAGTGAGTATTGGAGATGTGGGAGATAAGACCGACCAAAAAATTATTGACTGGAGAGCTCCAATATCAGATTTGTATTACAATGGAAGAGTGGGAGAAACTGAGTATACAGCACTAGGTAAGACATATCGGGTTAATCTAAATCTAAAAAGACAGATAAAAATCAAAGATGATAATGTTGCAGATATCTATGACTTCGAAGATGGGATTAGTAGTGATGAGTTCTTGGTTCCATACCTTACACAAAGTGCAGACAATAGACTAAAGAGTATTGTTTCTACTATTCAAAAAGAACAAAACGAGATTATCAGAAAAAGTCCATTTGAGAACTTGATTGTTCAGGGTGTGGCTGGTTCTGGTAAAACTACGGTGGCTCTACATAGACTGTCTTATGTAATGTATAATTACAAGAAAACTCTAAGGCCTGAGCAACTACTAATTATATCTCCTAATGATATATTCCTAAGTTATATATCTAGTATACTAGTTGATTTGGATAGCGACCGCTCGACCAGTTTTAGCATTAATAATATGCTTGAGAACCTGCTAGGCAAAATTACTCTAAAAGATAAACATTATCAGTATGAGTATTTAACCAAGAAAAAGGTGTCAACCGATTATCTATCTTTCAAGAACTCTTATGAGTTTGCTGACATTATGGAGAAGTTTATCGCTGACTATAAGAACTCTCTATGTAACAAACCTCTTGTGCTTAGCGGAATAGAGGTGCTAGGCAAAGAAGATGTAATTCGTTTCTTTGAAGATAATAGACAAACAAATATCACAACCCTTATCAATAATGGTTGCAAAAAGTTGGGTATGAATCTATCAGTATTTGGAAGTCTAAAAGACAAGGCTCTATCTAATGTTGCTTTTGCTAAAGCCGAACTAAAAAATAAGAATTCAGTAAAGAACAAGATTGAAAGTGGTAATTATGGATATATTAAACAATTCATAAAGACTAACTTCGATATTCTAAAAATTTATACAGAGTTTATTAAATCTATTGATAAGTATACGAATTATAAAGATACTCTTGTGTTGCAGAAATATACTCTTGATAATCTAAAGAAAAAAGTTATTACTTATGATGATTATGCAGGAATTCTATATATGGTGGCTAGGTTTATAGAACTACCATATTATGACAAACTAAAGTGTGTGTTTATAGATGAGGCACAAGACCTATCTGAGCTAATGTTCTTAGCGCTAAGAAAAGTGTTCCGTAATGCCAACTTCTCAATATTCGGTGATATCGCACAAGGTATATATAGTTACCAGTCAATTGGTGCTTGGAGTGATATTGAGAAACTATTCGAAGATAGCAAATATCTACTATTAAATCGTAGTTATAGAACTTCCGTTGAGATTATGGTTGAGGCGAATAAAGAACTTGCAAGATTAGGCGTAGAACAAGCAAACAATGTTGTAAGACACGGAGAAGAAGTTCAGTTTACTGATAACAAACTTGAAACTATAAAAGGTGTAGTACAAGAGTGTCTGCCGAAATATAAGAGTGTGGCAATTATATGCAAAGATACTGCTGAACTAGAAATTGCCAAAGAGAAACTTGCCGATTTGGGACTTATGGTATTAGGTGAGAACAACAAGTATTATGATGGTCAGGACAAACTTCTAATGACTGTGCATACTGCTAAGGGACTGGAGTTTGATGCGGTAATTATATATGATAATAATTCTTATTCAGATAGTCCTATTGACCTAAAGCAACTATATGTGGCTAAAACAAGGGCTTTGCATAAACTAGTAGTTTGTAGTAGTAAATAGATATTTTAGGTGGCGGAAAGTCCGTCATCTTTTTTATAATTTTGTATGCTAGAAGGTTGTCTTTTTAATTTTATAAATTAATTTATAAAGTGGTGGTTTTGATTTGTTGGTTTTTGTGATGTGTGCTATACTCAATTTGGTTTGAGCGAAATTTGAAACTTAAATTTAAGTTGTTTTTAAAACCGAAAGAGAGATGAAAATTTATGACAATATTTTTGAATATTTTGTTCTTGGTTATTGGTATGGCTTTGCTTATCAAAGGTGCAGACTTCTTTGTTAATGGTGCGAGTGCAGTTGCTAAAAGGCTGAAAGTCCCTGCAATATTTATTGGTCTTACAATAGTGGCTCTTGGTACAAGTTTACCAGAGTTATCTGTAAGTATTGCTAGTGCTATTTCTGGTAATATTGATATGTCAGTTGGTAATATTGTTGGTTCTAATATGTTCAATATGTTATTTATTCTAGGTTGTGTTGCAATATTCGCACCAGTAAGTATGAATAAATCTACCAACAAAATCGACTTTCCTTTTATGATTGCTATTACTGGTGTTTTCGTATTATTTGGATTTGATAGAATTCTTGATGGTGCTGATAGTAATATGCTTTCTAGAACAGAGAGTATACTTTTAATAGTTATGTTGGGAT
>JAZLDP010000020.1:0-3587 GCA_045614835.1 Clostridia bacterium
TAATATTAATAATTTATTTGATATTGTATTATATCAACGGTGAAAATCAAAATATAACAAAAATATATTTTATTATGCAAAATAAATAAGAGCGGTGATATGCCAGCGGCTGCCATCACAACGCTCTTTTATTATTGTAGCATTAACTTTTCACCTTCAGTCATATCATCCCATTTTCTAAATTCTTTATCTTTAAGAACTTTGAAGGAATAACTATCAAACATCTTCCATAAAGGAGGACACCAAATCCATTTATTGCCACCTGCCCACCAAGGAATAAAACCAAATTTATCAACGATTTGTCCATTTTCATCTATTCCTAATCCTCTACCGATTTCTTTTCTAACAACAAAACCAGGTATCATAGATGGTCTCATTAAGTAAAATCTAGCAGCTAAACGGCGAATTGTAATATCCATATCATCATAACTCTGAGAGAATACATAAACATTATCTTTATAGTGTCTATGATATTTAAAGAAATAAATATTATTTTTAGGTAGTGTTTTGTAGTCTCTGTTATTATACTCGATACCAGCTTCATCAATAATAATATCTGACTCTTCTATATGATGAACTCCTAAATCTTCTTTGCAATTCAAAGCATAGCAAGTCTGAAGAGGGAAATTAGAATAACAATCTCTTTTATTTTTTGAACATCTCCTAGCTATGTGAGCAGCGAAAGTAGTTTTACCAGAACCAGGTAACCCAAAATATACATATAATTTATATTTACTTTTTTTAGCCTTTTTATCGGCTCTTTTATCTTTATATTGCTTCCAAAGGCTTTTTATCGTTTCTATCATAATTAACAACTCCTATTAACTGAAAAATCTAATATTATTTCTAAATGGCAATGCAAATATATTAGCCATAAATCTCATTGCAAAACCAAACAAAGCAACTCTAATCATTACTTCAGTGTAATAAATAATGAATTGATATATAGTTACAAATTCCTCAGGTGGAACACCTATAAGCAAATTAATTATGTTGTCAAAAATTGTAATATCCATTATAAATCACCCTCCTTACGAATCTTCATAAACTTAAGAACAATAAAAGCAATACCAACGCATAACATTATCACGGAAACATCGTGTAACTCATTTAATGTATTATTTAATGCTGATATCTGTTCTGTATAATCAATAACAATAGTTTCACTTGTTTCAGAAGATATAACATCATCTCCAGTTAACAATATTTCATCTTCATTAATATTAGTTGAATTGGAACTAGAATCAGAACCATCATCAGTAATAACTTCAGTTTCCATAACATCAGTAATAACTTCTTCGGTTTCATTTGTTTCATATTCCATATCAGAATAAGTATCTAAAAATCCCATATAAATCACTCCTTTTTATTTCTTTAATGGTACTCCATCTTTTTTAGCTTGTCTTAACATTGCATTTCTCCTAGCATTATCAGCCTTTATTTTATCTCTTCTAGTCTGTTGTTCAGCCTTTCTAGAGTTTTCCATATTACTAATGCCTGTGTTAATATGAACACCTAAAATAGCAAAGAAACCTCCAAAAATAAGAGATGAGAACATAAGATTATAAAAACTTATTTCTAATCCTAAGAAGTGAAAAGTAAAAGAAAATGCTTGGTCTGCAACAGCTGCAATAAAATTAAAATAATCTTGAACAGTCATATAAACACCTCCATTACTCTCTTGTATGCCAAATAATAAAAGTTAAGGCAGTAATAGTTAAACAACTAAAAATATAAAACCATACCTTATCTGGAAGAGAAGCAAACATAATATATATAAGTTTTAAAGCATCTCCAGCCTCAGAAACCATTTTAGGTAAAACAGTAAACAATGAACCGATAAACTGTAACAACTTATCAATAAATAAAAGGAAATAACCAGCAATAGACATAATGGCATCGACTAAGCCCTGTAAGAAATCTAAAATATAACTCATTTGCCAACACCTCCTAATTATTTAAACATAAATCTCTTTATCAACGAATAGAAGAAAGAGAATATACCATATGAGAAAATTAATAACACAACCATTAAGCAATTCTGAGCATTGCTATTATCTTCTGGGAATATGTTATTAAGAAAAACCATAATAGAACCATCTACTCCAAACAGTTCATCAATACTAGTTATCAATTCTGGTATTTTTCGTAATGTATCCAATAATGACATTACTAGCTGACCTAATTTCTCTATTACTGTCCAAAGGAAACTTATTAAATCAAGGAATCCCTGAAACAAACCAGAAATAAAGTCAGTTAAACCAGATAATAAACCTGAATTATCTATATCATCATCAGGAGTGGTCGGGGTATCAGTACCACCAGAATCTCCACCAGATGGAGGATTAATAACCTCACCATTAAAAGTTAAAGTATAGCCATCCCATTGTAATTGCATATCATCTATAAAGAAATTGCGAGAACAATTAACAAAGGTATAACCATCCATATTCCAAGTAGAATATATTTGTTGTTCTGTCCATCTAGAGCCATCCCATTTCCAAACTTGCAACTGTCCAGAACTATAATTATTAATAGTTAAAGCTCCAGACTGAGAATCTACTTTATAGAAATGACCATAAGACATACCCTCATAACCGCCAAAACCATAATAAGTACTAGATGAGGCATCATATAAGATACCATCACCACCCTCAAAAAGAACAGGAGCATTATTTAAGACATCTAATCCAGATACATTCTCATAAGGATTATCAGAACTCCAAGCATAAGCTGGAATACTCATAGTGAGTATTAATGTAAATATCAATAATATATTTAATATTCTTTTCATATACCTCTAAACCTCCTTACAACCATATAAATAAGTAACATTGAAAGGGCTGCTAAATTAACACTAAGAACAACAGCAACAACAGGATTAGAAAAACAGACAGAAAAGAAATTAGTAGACAGCAACATTAAAGAACATAAATTAACCATAACAAAGCTATCAGACTCACAACGCATAAAATCATTAACAATTCCATCATTAGTTAAGTAAGTAACAGATTTATTTTTTACTGGTATCTTATCAGAAACTTTAAGAATACAAGCATTATCATAATCATACATATTGATTACTTCGTTATAAGAATTTATATAAAACTTGCCATCTTCTCCTAAATTACCGACAACCATATAATTCTCATTAACAGAGAAAGCCATATTTACATCATCAAAATAAATGGTATCATCATACCAAGTGTCGACAGACAAAATGATATCATCAGTCTTTATATAAACAAGTGACTCATCATATCCCATATCTTCAAAATTTCGTATAGTATCAGAATCACAAAACAAATTATCATCTTCAGCAAAAGCTTCAATATAAAAAGAAGCTGATAAAATTACTGAAAGAGATAATATTAAAAATATTTTTGAGATTATACTTCTCATTTTATCAACTCCTTTCATAATAATAAAAAAGAGCGTTGCCCATTAAAGGACAACGCCCAAGGGCAAAATTAGATATTGCCTCTGAAAGCTCTGGTAATCATATAAACCAGACCAATTGCAGCACCACCAAGAGCACAAGCAAGAGGAACACCAGTAACAGGATTAGAGAAACCTAAAGCAAGTAA
>JAZLDP010000021.1:0-10090 GCA_045614835.1 Clostridia bacterium
GTTAACACCAGAAAATATAGATAGTTTTGACCTAAATAACTATGATTATATAATTGATGCTATTGATATGGTTACTAGCAAAATAAATTTGATTAAATATGCTCATACTAATAATATTCCAATAATTAGTGCTATGGGTGTAGGTAATAGAATTGGTATTCCTGAGTTTGAAATTTGTGATATTTACAAAACTTCTGGTGATGGACTTGCAAAGGTACTTAGAAAGAAACTTAGAGAAAATAATATAGATAGTCATACTGTTGTATTTTGTAAAAACCAAGCAGAGCCTAAAGGCGATACTATTGGAAGTATTGCATATTTTCCAGCAATATCTGGTTGTATGATGGCATCTAAAGTTATTGATGATTTGCTTAAAGGAGAAAAATAATGGAAGTAAATATTAATAGTTCTAATTTCGAGAAAGAAGTAATTGAGCATAAGGGTACAGTTATTGTAGATTTTTATGGTACTTGGTGTATGCCTTGTAAAATGATTGCTCCAATTGTTGAGAAGGTTGTTGCAGATAATAACTTCAAACTTGCTAAAGTTGATGTTGATGAGAACGAAGCATTAATTCGTAAATTCGGAATTATGTCTGTTCCAACTTTGCTTATTTTTAGAGATGGCAAACAAATCAATTCTGTTACAGGTGTTGTAAGCGAGAGTAGAATTTTAGAACTTACAAAATAAAGAAAAAGGTAGTATTTTACTACCTTTTTTGCTTAATTATTGTTATTGAAATTTATATAATTTCATTAAAGTTGTCTTGTAATCCAAGTTCTTGAGTGTAGATTTGTGGTACTTGTAATCTATTAAATAATTTTGCGGTGTCCTCTAGGTACTGCAATCTTTTTTTATTAAATTTCGGATTATGTGCTAGAGCATCACATTTTTGAATTTCAAAAATGAGATTTGCTAGAGTTGGATTGTTTGTAATGATAGTATCAGTAAGTGCAGTGTCGTGATGTTTGATTGCTGTACAAATTAAATGAATATAATCTTTGTTAAATCCTATTCTTTTTAGAGCTAGTTTTGTAATTTGTGCTGAGATTTCGGGGTGTCCTTTGAAGTGTCGAACTCCTCCATCAGTTTGATAACAGATAGGTTTACCAATATCGTGCATAAGTAGTGCAAGTCTTATATCGAAATTATTCGGCGCTTGTGACATAGCAAAAAGTGTATGTTCCCATACATTTAAGTGATGATGCGGGTGTTTGTGTTCAAAACCAAACATAGTGCATATCTCTGGAATAATTTGAGATAAAACATTAAGTTCATCATTGATTGATTCTATTAAGTTATCTGATTTGAGAATTCTTTCTAACGACAATTGTTCTTTTGTACTCATTTTATCTCCCGTTTGATAAATTATATCACCGGTTTTCTTAGTTTTCAATATCTTTTTATGTGATTTTTTATTTGTGTATTTTGTTTGATTAGTTTTGTTTTTTTATATATTATATATAAATATTGCGATAATTTATATAAACGAGTATTGACATAGTTGTATTTTTGTTTTAATATATTATTACCGAGTTTTATGAAATTAGAGGAAAAATATGAAAAAAGTGTATTTAGATAACGCAGCAACAACAATGCTTAGTGGCGAAGTTTTGCAAGAAATGATGCCTTATTTTACTGACATTTATGGTAATAGCAGTTCTCTTCATTCTTTTGGTAGAGAGGCTGTTGCTGGTGTTGACAAAGCAAGAGATTTGGTTGCTGATAGTATTGGGGCAAAGAACTCAGAAATATATTTTACAAGTGGTGGTACTGAGGCTAATAATTGGGCAATTCGTGGTGTGGCTTATGCTAATATTAAGAAAGGTAAGCATATTATTACAACACAAATTGAACACCATAGCATTATTGAGGCTTGTAAGCAACTAGAGAAAGAAGGCTTTGAAGTAACTTATCTTCCTGTAGATAGTACTGGTCTTGTATCTGTTTCTGAACTATTACATACTATTAGAAAAGATACTACTCTTGTATCTGTTATGGCTATTAATAATGAAATTGGTACTATTCAAAATATCAAAGCTATCAGTGAGATTGTTAAATTCTATGGTGCATATTTCCATGTAGATGCTGTTCAAGCTTTGAGTTCTATTAAGATTGATGTTAATGATATGGGAATTGACCTTCTTAGTGTTTCTGCACACAAAATTCACGGACCTAAGGGTGCTGGTGCATTGTTTGTTAGAAAAGGTGTTAAGATTAACCAACTTCTAGTAGGTGGAGAGCAAGAAAAGAAAAAGCGTGGTGGTACAGTTAATGTTCCCGCTGTTGTTGGTTTTGGAAAAGCTTGTGAACTTAATAAAAGGGATTTTGATTTCAGAGATAAAAAAATATTTGAATTAGCATCTTACTTTACAAGCAAAGTTGAATACGAAATTCCTGGTATCAAAATTAATGGTAATGCTAATCAAAAAGCAAATGGTATTGTTTCAATTTCCTTTGAGGATATTGAAGGCGAGAACTTAATTATGATGCTTGACCTAAAAGGAATTGCTGTGTCTACTGGTTCTGCTTGTGCTTCTGGTTCTTTGGAAAAGAGCCATGTACTTGAGGCTATTGGTCTTAGTAATGCTGAGATTAGAGGAACTGTTAGATTTTCTTTTGATGTTAACATCTCAAAAGATGACATTGACTATGTAGTTAGAACTTTATGTGATGAAGTTACAAGACTTAGAAAAGTAAGTCCTGTTAAAAATAGAAAGAAGGTGAAATAATGTATAACGAGAAAATACTTGAACAACTAGATAACCTTAAATACTTAGGAGCCTTGAAAGGCAGTAATATTTCTGTTATCTCTAAACCTAATGAGTTTGGTGATGCAGTTAAATTTTATACACAAATCAATAAAGAAGATGTTATCCAAAAAATCACTTATAGAGCAAGTGGTTGTACACATTTTCTAGTTTTCTGTAATTATTTTTGTTCGCTTGTTGAGGGTAAGACTGTTAAGGCCGCTCTTAATGTTAAAGCTGAAAAATTAAAAAACTTTGTAGAATTAGATGAAAGTAAAAAACATATTGTTTCTATTATTTTAGATGCTTTTGCTTTGCTTATCAAAAGATATAGAAAGGGCGTTGAGAAAGGTAAGATTGAGCCTTGTGAAGTTGTGGAAAATACTGATGGTTCTCCAAAGTCTAGACCAATGACTTCTAAAGCATTTACAAAAGTTGTTGGCGAGATTATCAAAAACATTGAACTTTCTCATAAAGATGAAACAAAAGTAGAAAAATCAAATAATACAGATACTCTTAGCAAACTTATGGATATGAAGAACAAAAATCATTCTAAGATTGAAGAGAAAAAAGCTGTTGAACAAACTCAACCAGTTGAAGAAAAAGTAGAAAAGAAAGTTGTTGAAGAAAAATCTGCCGAGACTGAAGTTGTTAAAGTCGAAGAAAAACCAGTTGAAAAGAAAACAACTAAAAGAACAAAGAAAGAAAAGGTTGAAGAAACACCTGTTCAAACTAAAAATATTGATAAAGATGAATTACTAGAGAACTTAATTGATGAGGGTATTTTCTTAGATGATTTACTTTCTAGTACTCAAAAAGAACAACTTGTAGAAGAAAAAGTTGCAAAAGAAGAAGTTGTTGAAGAAAAACCTAAGAAAACAAGAAAAACTTCTAAGAAAGAAAAATTAGAACCAGTAGTTGAAAATACCAATGAAGAAAAGTCTATTGAAGAATTGAACAAAGAGATTACTGGTCTTATTGATATTTTTGAAGCTGATGAAGTTGTAGCAGTTGCTGAAGAGAAACCTGCTGAAAAAACTGAGGTTGTTGAAGCAAAAGAACAAATCTCTAAAAAAGAGAAAAAATCTGTTAAGAAGGAAACTTTACCAAAAACCGAAAAACCTTCTAAAAAAGTAGAAAAGGCAAACAAAAAAGATACTAAAGAAGAGAAAGTTGAACCAGTTCAAGAGAAAACTAATCTTCAAGAGAAACAAAGTTCTAATCTTCTTGCTCTTAAGTCTATGTTAAGTAATAGAAATGCTGTAAATGCTGAGGCAAAACCTATTAAAGAGAATAAGGTTGAAAAGAAAGTGGTTGAGGAAAAGAAAACTGAAAATAAAGTTAACAATTTAACCGCTATGATTAGTAAGATGAATAATAATAAAACTACTGATACTAAACCTGCAAAAACTGAACAAAAGACAGAAAAATCAGTAGAGAAGAAAGAAGATAGACTATCATCTTTAAAATTAAGTCTTGCTAATATGCAAAATAAAAACGATACAACTGCTTCTAAAACTGAAAAATCAGATAAAAAAGTAACTGATAAAAAAGTTACTAAGGCTGAGAAAACTGAAGATAAGAAAGTTAAACCTGAAAAAGTTAAGGCTGAAAAAACTAAATCTGCTAAAAAAGAAGAAAATAAAAAAGTAGAAAAGAAAGCAGAGAAGAAAGTTGTAGAGAAAAAAGAAAAACAACCTAAAGAAACCGCTGCTAAGAAGCCAAAGAAAAATAGTTATGATATGGAATATGAAACTATTGATTATAGCGAGAAAAAAGGTATTTTCTCTTGGTTGAGAAGAAAATAAATTAATTGAACTTAGTTGGTGTTAAGTGCTGACTAAGTTTTTTTGTATAAATTTATCAAATTTTCTCAAAATAAAGTAATACTGAATTGTGATTTTTTTGATTTGAATAATAAAATAAATTCGAAATAATTACTAGATTTGTCAGTAAAATACATATATTTTGGAGGAGTTATGAAAGATTGCTTTATTTGTATGGCTCTAGGATTTATTGCAGGTGCTTTAGTTGTTAGCAGTAATAATGAGGCAAAAAGAATTGTAGAAAAAGGTAAGAAAGCGGTTAAAGAACAGATGAAGAAGATTACCGATTAACATAATTGTAAAAATTTGTCAAAAAACTTTTTTCTTACTTAAATTAATTTTGAAAAAAATTAACCTTATGATATTATAGTAGTATGGAAAATTCGTATTATAGAGTAATGGCTCTGGACTATGGTGATGTAAGAATTGGAATAGCGCTTAGTGATATTACTAGGTTTTTGGCTTCTGGACTTGAGAATTATACTCGAGTATCTTTAGAGGCTGATTGCAAACATATTGCTGAACTTATTGCCAATAATAATGTCAAAGTGGTTGTATTAGGACTTCCTCTTAATATGGATGGAACCAGTGGTGTTCGTGTTGAAAAAACTAAGGAGTTTGCTGAAGAACTAAAAAAATATACTGATGCAAAAATAGATTTTCTTGATGAACGCTTAACATCAGTTTCGGCTGAAAAAATCCTAATTTCTGCCGATGTTTCTCGAAAGAAACGAAAACAAGTTCTTGATAAACTTTCTGCAACTATTATCTTGCAAGATTATCTAGATACTAATTATAGGAAAATTTAATTTATTTTAAGGAGATTGTTAAAATGGCAGATGAATTTCTATCACCAATCGATATGTTATTAGATGAGAATAACACTGAGAACATTAAACTTTATAATGAAGAGAACGAAGAAATCGAATTCGAACAAATCGCTCTTGTTCCTATTGAGAACAAAACTTATGCTATTCTTAGACCAGTTGTTGAGATGGAAGGAATTGCAGAAGATGAAGCATTAGTATTCGTGATTGACGAAATTGATGACGAAGATTGCCTAGTTATCGTTGAAGATGACAGCGTTGTTGATAAAGTATTCGAAGAGTACTACAAAATGCTTAAAGAAGAGGGCGTTGATGTAGGCGAAGAAGAGTAATTCTTCTAGTAATTTGTTTTAATAAATTTAAAACACTATAGGTTTTTCCTATGGTGTTTTTTTGTTTTCAATAATATTTAGCTAAATTTTATTTAAAACTGGCTAAAAATAAATATATATAGTTAAATATTTTAATAAAAATTTAATAAATTTATTGATTTTTTGAATTTATTATGATATTATAACTAAGTTGAATAATTACGCACTCAACATATTTGATGATAAGTTCTATAAAAATCTATTCAACAGTAGGACTTTTATCAAACTGCGAAATTCTCAGTTTCGTTGATTTGAGGGTAGTTGGCAAAGTAATTTGTTTGCTCTCAGAGTTTTAAAATGTTGGGAAGGATAAAACAAGGAGGAAAAATATGTCAGTAATTTCAATGAAACAATTGCTTGAAGCTGGTGTACATTTCGGTCATCAAACTAGAAAATGGAACCCAAAGATGAGCAAATACATCTTCAATTCTAGAAATGATATTCATATCATCAACCTAGAAGACACAGTAGTTTTAATTGACAAAGCTTACGATTACATTAAGGAAATGGCTAGTCAAGGTAAAACAATCCTAT
The DNA here is from genome assembly GCA_045614835.1 of Clostridia bacterium. Lineage (GTDB taxonomy): Bacteria > Bacillota > Clostridia > Christensenellales > UBA1242 > UBA11490. The sequence continues at coordinate 6,309 of JAZLDP010000021.1, forward strand.
TCGTAGGAACTAAAAAACAAGCTCAAAAGGCTATCGAAGACGAAGCTAAGAGATGTGGTATGTACTACATCAATTCTCGTTGGTTAGGTGGTACTCTTACTAACTTCAAAACTATCAGAAGCAGAATTGAGAGACTTAACAAACTTAACAATATGGAGAAAGTTGGCGAATTTAATCTATTACCTAAGAAGGAAGTTATCAAGCTTAAGGCTGAGAGAGATAAGCTAGAGAAGAACCTTGGTGGTATCAAAGATATGACTAAACTTCCAGATGTTCTATTTGTTGTAGACACTAAGAAAGAGCATATCGCAGTTAAAGAAGCTAAAACTCTTAATATCCCAGTTGTAGCATTACTTGATACAAACTGTGACCCAGAGCCAATCGATTATGTTATTCCTGGTAACGATGACGCTATCAGAGCAGTATCACTAATTGCTGGTGCTATGGCTAATGCTGTTATCGAAGCTAAAGAAGGTTCTGTACCTGCTGAAGAAACTGCTGAAGTTGCAGAAGTAGCTGAAGAAGTTTCTGCTGAAGAAGTTGAAACTCAAGAATAATTAATTATTTTATTATAAGGGAGTGAAAAATATGTTTTCTACTGAAGATATTGTTAAATTAAGAAAAAGAACTAATGCTGGTATGATGGACTGTAAAAATGCTTTAACTGAGTGCGATGGTGACTTAGACAAAGCAACTGAATGGCTAAGAGAAAAGGGTATTGCTAAGGCTGCTAAGAAAGCTGATAGAATTGCTGCTGAAGGTCTAGTATATTCTTATATCCATATGGGTGGTAAAATTGGTGTACTTGTAGAGATTAACTGTGAAACAGACTTCGTTTCTCGTAGTGATAGTTTCGTAGCTCTATGTAAAGATATTGCACTTCATATTGCTGCTGCTAAACCATTATACATTTCTACTTCAGAAGTTCCTGTAGATGTTCTAAACCACGAGAAAGAAATTCTTAGAACTCAAGCTCTTAACGAGGGTAAACCAGAAGCAATCGTTGACAAAATGATTGATGGTAGAGTTAAGAAATTCTACGAAGAAGTTTGCTTACTAGAGCAACCATTTGTAAAAGACCCATCTAAGAAAATTAGTGATATTATCAACGAATCAATTCTTACAATTGGTGAGAAGATTAGTATCAGAAGATTTACTCGTTACGAAATGGGCGAAGGCTTAGAGAAGAGAAGCGATAACTTTGCTGAAGAAGTTATGTCTCAAATGCAATAATTTTTAATTATTCAATACAAAAGAACCCTATTAATTTGGGTTCTTTTTTTGTTTTTGAGTAGTACTATTGCTTAGATATTTATTTGACTTTTTGTATAGTTTTTGCTGTAACGAATTGGTTATTGATTGTATGGTGATTTTGACTAACGAAATCTTTTTCATAATTTGTTGATAAATATAATAAAATAGGGTACTTTTGCTAATAATCTACAAAGACTTGTTTGTTTTTATTTGCTTTAATATTATATTTTGTAGTAAAATATATTAGTATTTTATATAGGAAGGTTTTTTATGTATACAGAAGAAATTGATATGTATTTAGAAGAATATAAAGAGGATTTGACCAAAGCTTGTGACCATCACGCTAACGAGCTTCTACAAATTAGAGCTGGTAGAGCAAATCCAAAGTTAATAGAAAGAATTACTGTTGACTACTATGGTACTATGACACCAATTAGTCAAATGGCAACTATTTCTGTTCCAGAGGCTAGAATGATTCTTGTTTCTCTTTGGGATATTTCTATGCTTAAGGCAGTTGCTAAGGCTATTGTTGATGCTAATCTTGGTCTAAATCCTAGTGATGATGGCAAAGTTATTAGACTTATTTTCCCACAACTTACTGAGGAAAGAAGAAAAGAACTTGTTAAAGATATGAACAAACTTACAGAAGCTGCCAAAGTTACTTGTAGAAATGCTAGAAGAGATGTTCTTGATATCTTCAAGAAAATGAAGAAAGATAGTGAAATCTCTGAAGATGAAATGGCTAGACTAGAGAAAGATGTTCAAAAACTTCTTGATGATGCTGTTGCTACTATTGATAAATATAGTACTACTAAAGAAAAAGAAATTATGGAAGTATAATTTATGAAAAAAAGATTAATGACAGGCAGTGTTATACTTTTGGTATATGCTTTAGTACTTGTTAGTGCTAGATATACACCTTATGTGTTTGACTTATTTGTAGGTGTACTAGCAATTATGGGTGCTGTTGAAGTATCTAGAGTACTTGAGAGAAAAAAATTATATTCAAACATAGTGTTTATAGGATGCTTTCCTGCAATATTATATATCGCTATGCAGATAGGAATAATCAATGAAAGAGGCTGGGTATATTATCTAGCATACTTTATTGCAGTTATCCTAATTCTATTCTTAATCAATTTCTTGTATACTATAATATTTAGAAAGGTTACTAGAAGAGAAAAAATTAGATATGGTATTAATGAAGTTGAGGTAACTAATACCAAATATGCTTTTAGCAAATGTATGAATTCTACTTTTGTTATGGTATATCCAGTGTTGTTATTTGTTGCTTTCTTTGCTATTAATCACTTCTACGATTTTGCTTTTGTTAATGCTGTAGGACTTGAAGATACCAACTTAATTGTTCTATTCTTCTTAGTATTTACTTTTATTGTTACAATGCTAACTGATAGTATGGCAATGGTAGTAGGCTCTACTTTAAAAGGACCTAAGTTATGTCCAATTATTAGTCCAAACAAGACTGTTTCTGGTGCTGTTGGTGGCTTTGTATTTGGTGCACTAAGTGGACTAATAACATATTATCTATTCACTTTGAATACAGTATTTAAAGATATGATGTTCTATCTAGATATTTCTTGGTGGAAAATCTTGATTGTTGGTGGCGTTGTATCAATTATTGGTCAAATTGGCGATATTATTGCTAGTGCGTTGAAGAGAAGTGCTAGGGTTAAGGATTATGGTACAATCTTCCCAGGACACGGTGGTGTTATGGATAGAGTAGATGGTCTTATCTTTAATGCCTTTACTGTACTTATTTGTATGTTTATATTATTGTAAAAATGGAGTTTTAAATGATAGTATTATATATTTTACTTGCAATAGTTGTTTTGCTACTTATGATAATGATACATGAGACAGGACACTATATTGCTGGTAAAATTTTAAAATTTAAAATTGAAGAATTTTCTATTGGTTTTGGACCAAAGATATTCTCAAAAACAATGAAGAGTGGTGAGAAATTTTCTCTTCGTTGGATACCTCTTGGTGGTTATTGTGCCTTTAAGGGAGAAGATGAAGATGAGGAAGAGGTTGAGGACCAAACAGATACTTTCAACTCATATGCTTGTTGGAAGAGACTAATTGTTTTGTTCTCAGGTGCTTTCTTTAACTTTGTTTCTGGAATTTTATTTGTATTAATTCTACTTTGTTCAGTAGGCTCTGGTATTTGTAAAGTAACAGATGTTGTCGCTACTAATTCCAATAAAGATACTATCTTTGTTAACGATATAATCTTGGAAGTAGATGGTGTTGAACCAACTTTCTTAAATGGTGGTATTGTTGGACTTATGTCTGATAAAGATGTTGGCGAAGATATTGTTTTGACTGTTAATAGAGATGGCGAGATTGTTGATGTTAATGTACAAAAATATCAAGTTTTCCAACTAGATGATAACGGAGATAAAGTTCTAGATGAAGAAGGTAATCCAATTGTTCAAGGTAAGATTATTGGTATTACATCTGAGTATGTAAAACTATCTTTTGGTCAAAGCCTACTTAAGTGTGTT
>JAZLDP010000022.1:0-1517 GCA_045614835.1 Clostridia bacterium
CGGACTTGTCAATATAAGCAAAGAGAATATTTGTCGAAGCCGAAATGTTTTACATTTCATTAGGCGAAGACTACCGGGTTCAATGAATAATTTTATTATTCAAGGGGTATCACCCCTGTCCCACCAAGGCAACAAAAAAGCAAGACTAATGTCTTGCATTTTTTTGGTGCCGAAGGTGGGATTTGAACCCACATGGTTTCCCGCACGATTTTGAGTCGTGTGCGTCTGCCGTTCCGCCACTTCGGCTTATTATGTTTTTCGTTTTTCTTAACAACTCCTATATAATAGCACAAAAAAATCACTTTGGCAATAATTATAACTTAATTTTCAAGCAATTATTTTAGACTAATTTGACAACAAAACAAAAACTACCCTGCACTAGACTTCAACTAATGCAAAGTAGTTATTTTTTATATTTATTTTATGAAGTACTAATTATAATAGTTCAATGCCTAATTTATCACACTCTTCTAAAGTTCCTTTGTCCCAATAAGAAACTTGAACTTCACCAATATGTGCTCTACCAAGTAGGAATTGACATAGTCTACTTTGACCAATACCACCACCAATAGATAGAGGTAATTTGTCTTCCAAAATAGATTTGTGATAATCATAAGCAAGTCTCTCTTGTTTGCCAGACTTCTCAATTTGATATTTTAACGCTTCACTATCTACTCTAATACCCATACTAGAAAGTTCAAGAGCCATATCTAACACCTCGTGATACATAAGTAGGTCTCCATCAAGGCTCCAATCATCATAATCAGGAGCTCTCATATCGTGAGGTTTACCATCACTAAGAGCATCTCCAATTTGCATAATAAATACAGTACCATACTTTTTAGTAATAAGATATTCTCTTTCTTTATCAGTAGTTCCTGGATACATATCCAATAGTTCTTGAGAGGTAATAAATTTAACATCTTTTTGAACACTTACAGCATCAAAGCCAGATTTTTTTAAGATTTCACTTGTTTTATAAATTGCTCTAACAATTGCCCTAACTGTCTTTTTAAGATACGCAATTGTTCTATCCTCTCTTGTAATTACCTTTTCCCAATCCCATTGGTCTACATAGATAGAATGAGTTTCATCAACTTTATCATCTCTTCTAATAGCAGTCATATCAGTATATAGTCCTTTATGAATAGGTAGTTTATATTTACCTAGAGCAAATCTTTTCCATTTAGCAAGAGATTGAACAATTTCTAGAGTTTTGCCATCTTTCAAAATATCAAATTCAACTTTTCTCTCCACTCCACTCAAGTCATCTTGAAGACCGCTCTCTTTGGTTACCATAAGAGGTGCAGAAACCCTAATCAAATCAAGTTCTCTAGCAAGTAATCTTTCGAATTTATCTTTAATAACTTTAATATATTTTTGTTTATCAATAATATCTAATTTACCCTATTTCCCCCTACTCATTTTCATAATCTTTTCTCCTAAATTTTATTAATTTTTTTATTTGTATATTTTTAAATTCTTCCTATTGTTATTAATAATGTTCGCCCGTAACG
>JAZLDP010000023.1:0-5936 GCA_045614835.1 Clostridia bacterium
TGCTTCCCAATCTTCAATATATATGCTAATGTGGTTGGTTTTAGCGCAAGAGTTCTTGTAAAGACAGATTTTGCTAAGTATAAGAATACTGCACAAACTCTTGTATTTGATAAGAGTAGTTGTATTTATGGTATTTCTCAACTAAAGTAACTAAAAAACACTGAGAAAATTAATGAAGTTGTAATTGTTGAAGGACATATGGATGTTATTTCATTATTTAAAAGTGGTGTAAAAAATGCAGTTGCTTGTATGGGTACTGCATTAACCATTAATCACGCCAAAGATTTGAAGAGATTTTCTGATAAGGTAATTCTTTGTTTTGATGGCGATAATGCAGGGAAAAAAGCAACTTTGCGTAGTATTGATATTCTTGTCAATGCTGGACTAAATGTATATGTTGTAACAATCCCAAATGGTCACGACCCAGACGAATATGTTAATATGTTCGGCAAAGATGAGTGGGACAAGTTAATGGCAAGTTCTCTATATTGGGTTGAGTTCTTAATTAAAGACTTGGCTAAGTCTTATAACCTTGATAAGGTTGATGAGAAGAATAAGTTTATTAATGATGCGCTTGGAGTTATCAAAAAACTTCAGACTCAAAGTGAGCAAGAACTATATTTGAAAATGGTTCAAGAATTAACTAATGTTGTTATGTCAGTTCTGAAAGGTGACTTAAATAACTTATCAGATAAAGTTGAAATCAAAGAAAATGTTGTTAACAAAGATAAATTGCCAACAACTAATGAAAATAAATATGTAAAATCTGTTAAGTTTGTTTTGGCTACTTTGTTATTTAAGAAAGATTATGCTAAGTTAAATGACAATATTAGAGCGGGAATCTTTAATCCTGATTATGTAAAAATATTTGATTATATCAAAGAAGAAACTAATGCAGGAAGAACTCCTATAGTTAGCAAATTATACGATATGTTTGATGATACAGATAATAATACTGAAATTAATGAGTTGATTGAATATGGTGAGGCAATTCCTACCGTTCAAGATAATGCAGATTATTATAACGACTGTATGAATGTAATCTTAAGTTCTATCCTTAAGAAAGAAGTAGATAATCTAGTAGCACTAGCAAGTGCTGAAAAAGATATAGATAAACGAAATCAATATCTAAAAGAATATATGGCAAAAAGAAAAAAGTAACGGAGATAATAATGGAAGAATTAGAATTAGAAATTCAAGAGTTAATAAAAGACGCAAAGAAAAATGGTAGTGTGATTTCTGAAGATGCAATTGGTGAAAAGTTGATTAATTTCGAACTTTCTGCTAAAGATATGAAGACTATCAAAGAAAAATTAGAAGATGCAGGAATTACAATTGATGAGTCTGTTGATGATGTTATCAAAGATGAAGAATTAAAGTTGCTTATCAGTAATGCAAAAGTAGATGACCCTGTAAAAATGTATCTAAAAGACATTGGACAATCTCAGTTGCTTACTTCTGAACAAGAGGTTGAACTTGCTAAGAGAATTCTTGAGGGTGATGTATACGCTAAGAAAGAATTATCAGAAAGAAACCTTAAACTTGTTGTTAGTATTGCTAAAAAGTATGTTAATAGAAGCAGTATGCAATTCTTAGACCTTATTCAAGAGGGTAACTTAGGTCTACTTAAAGCAGTAGAAAAGTTTGATTATACCAAAGGTTTTAGATTTTCAACTTATGCTACTTGGTGGATTAGACAATCTATCACAAGAGCAATTGCTGACCAAGCAAGAACTATTAGAATTCCAGTACATATGGTTGAAACTATTCATAGACTATCTAGAGTTAGCAAACAACTTATGCAAGAGCTAGGTAGAGATGCTACAAATGCTGAAATCGCTGAAAGAATGGGTATTACTGAAAGTAGAGTAGTAGAAATTCAAAAAATTGCACAAGACCCAGTTTCTTTAGAAAGCCCAGTTGGTGAAGAGGATGAAAGCAAAATTAGTGATTTCGTAGAAGATGAAAGCATCAAATCTCCAACAGAGAGTACTGCTCAAGATATTCTAAAAACACAACTTCTACAAGTTATTGAAACACTTACTCCAAGAGAGCAAAAGGTTATTAGACTTAGATATGGTCTTGATGATAACCACGCAAGAACTCTTGAAGAAGTTGGTAAAGAATTTAATGTAACAAGAGAAAGAATTAGACAGATTGAGGCCAAAGCTCTTAGAAAACTAAGAAACCCTAATAGAAGCAAAAAGTTGCAAGACTTCTATGAGTAAAATACAAATATTATTTGTAAACTAAGGATAAAATCTTAGAACAATATTAATTTTAAAAGTAGAAAAATATGAATAAACTTGGAAAAAGATTAGAGGTAATTGCAAGTTTGGTTGACTGCAAACGCATAGCAGATGTTGGTTGTGACCACGGAAAACTTGCATATTACTTGCTTGACAATGGTATATCAGATTATGCGGTAGTTTCGGATATTTCTAGACCTAGTCTAAATAAGGCTGTTGACATATTATCTAAAACTAAGTATAATTTCGATTATATATGTTGTGATGGACTAAGTGGTTATACTGGATATAAGGTAGACCAAGCAATAATTGCAGGTATGGGAGGAGATGAAATAATTAAAATTATTTCAAATAGTCCTATAAATATCAGTTCTTATGTATTGTCGCCACAACACAATAACATAGATGTTAAAAGGTTTATGTTATCAAATGGCTATAGTATTGATTATGATATTATAGTTAAAGAAAAAAATAAATTTTATAATATATTCAAATGTAACAAAGTTGATACCCCAGTTGAATTATCTGATTATGAACTTATAATTGGAAAAGATAATATTAATAATCCAATCAGTGATGTTGTTGAGTTTGTAAACAAGGAGATTGAGAAAGTTAGTGTTATAATTGATAGTAATCAAGTGGTTAATCCAAAACTGGAAAGTTATTTGAGTATATTAAAAGAATATCAGAAAAAGGAAAGTTAATTTATGAAGAAAATGCTAGAATATCAAAGATTAGATATTGAACTTGCTAAGATGGAAAAGATGATGGTTAAGAATGAAAATAAGACTAACTTAGCCAATTTAAAAGCGTACATTTTAGACTTTAAGAATAAAGCATTTAAACTAGAAGAGAGTGCTAAATCTTTAGTTGCTGATTATGAAAAGTTAAAGACACAATATCAAGCAAATGTTGATAAAATTCAACAACTTAACAATATAAATCTTGAGACTATAACTCTAGACAAAGTAGATGGTATGCTTTATCAAATTAATTCTTTGAGTAGCGAATTATATATGTTAGAGAGAAATATTAATAGCATTCTAATTAAAATTAAAGAGAGCTTAACAGCCTTTGATAAAATTAGAAAGAATATGGATACTGCTAAAGCTAAGTATAACGAGTGCAAAGAACTTTGTGATAAGCAAGAGCAACAAATTTTACCTAAGATTAACGAAATCAAAGATAAAATGAAGTCTATGGAAAAAGAATTAAATCCAGAATTATTTACTAAGTACAAAGAGTTGAAGGCGGACCTTGGTGTTCCAGTATTCGTACCAGTAGATAGTGGTCATTGTGGCAAGTGTAGAGTTGAGTTGCCAACAGCCAAACTTAATAAGTTAAAGGCTGATGGAACTATTGTCTGTGGTGATTGTCATAGAATAATTTTTAATAGATAATAAATATATAAAATGAGCAAAGAAACTATGTTTTGTTATTTGCTCATTTTTTTTGTTAAATTTGAAATTTTTTGTACATTATTATAAATAAAATTACAGTATAATAATAAAATATTTGCTTGAAAATCTTTTATTTAGTATACTAATTATGTTATAGTGTGTGAATTGTGAATATATCGATTTTACATTTAATATACTACTAAAAAAATAACTAAACAAAGGTTAATTTATGCTATTTTATATTGGACAATATACAGGAATAGAATTCATAATTTTTACTTTGGCTTATGTGTTGGTTATTATTCTATCCCTTAGTCTACACGAGTTTGCCCACGCTTTTGTTGCTTACAAATGTGGGGACACAACACCTAAGATGCAAGGTAGGGTTTCTCTTAATCCTCTTAAACATATAGACCCGATTGGAATTATTTGTTGTGCATTCTTTGGATTCGGTTGGGCAAGACCAGTGCCAATTAATCCTGGTAATTTTAGAAATGTAAAGAAGGGTACAGCCTGGACTAGTGCTGCAGGTGTTATTCTTAATCTAGTTCTATCATTTGTTGGTTGTGGTTTATACCATTTTATTTCAATATTTACAATTAGTAATTATTTGTTAGCATTTATTCAACTTTTCTTTTATTTTATGTTTTTTATTAATTTGTGTTTGGCTGTATTTAATCTTTTGCCAATCTATCCGCTTGATGGATTTAAACTGGTAGAAGTGTTCACTAAATACAAAAATCCGTATATTGAATTTATGTATAAATACGGCAATTTGATTTTGATATTATTTGTTGTGTTTTTTGATGATTTACTAATTAAACTTATGCAACTTTTGGCTATCCCAATGACTTGGTTCTGGGGGTTAATATTTTAAAAGTAAGGTATACTATGGAAGAAAATAAAGAAATTACATTAGAAGATAAGGTTCAGGTAGAAGGAGAAGAAGTTCTTCAAGAAGAAGAGACAACGCTTGAAAAGATGTCCTTTACTCTTGATAACTTTACTGGTCCGCTAGATTTGCTTTATCATTTAGTTAAGAAGAATAAGATGGAGATTGAAGATATTGAAATCTCTAAACTTACTGAGCAATACTTGGAAGTTATGCAAGATATATCTACAGTTGATATGGAAATTGCTAGTGACTTTATTGAGTATGCGGCTCTTCTTATTGAAATCAAAAGTAAAAAATTACTACCTAAGATTAACGAAGAACCAGAAGATGAGTTTGATGAAGAGTATATCTTGAAACTTCGACTTCGTGAATATGAAATGCTTAAGAATGCAACCGAAAAACTAAAAGATATGGAAAGTAATGATAAGTTCTATAAGGCGCCAGAAAAAGATGCTAATAAATATAGAATTGTTATCAAAGATATGCAAATTGATATGTTGCTAGATGCCTTTGTTGGTATTATGCATAAAGTTAATAAGGTTGAGAAAAGTAAGGAAAGCAAAGAGATTGTTAAAGAAACTTTCACAATCGAGCAAAAGATTGCTAATATCAAAGATGTTCTTATTACTAGAGAGAAATTTAAATTCAGTGAACTATTCTTAGATGCCTCTTCAAAAGATGAAGTTATTACAACTTTTATGGCGTTATTAGAACTTATTAAAATGCAAGCAATTAGAGTTAGTCAAGATGATTTGTTTGCAGAAATACAAATAGAGAAAACAGGGGAGATATTCAATGGAGAACTTATCTAAAATAATTGAAGGAATATTATTTGTATCAGGTGTACCTGTTGCTTTTCTTGATATTGCAGAAAAATTAGAAATTACCAAAGAGGAAGTTGAGAAAGCAGTTCTTGAGTTGCAAGAATACAAGAAGAATAATGGTGATGGTGTGCAAGTACTTGTGTTTAATGAGAAAGCACAACTATGCTCTAACAAAGAGTATGCAGAGCCTATAAGCGTTGTTCTTAACCCAATTAGAGAAAGAATGCTTACTAAGGTTGTTATGGAAGTTTGTGGTATTATTGCTTACAAACAACCAATTACAAGAACTGAGATTGAAAGTATTAGAGGTGGAGCAACTTGTGATTATGCAATTAACTGCCTAATGGAAAACAACCTTATTGAAATTGTTGGTAGAAAAGATGCTGTAGGTAAACCAATGCTATATGGTACTACTGATACTTTCTTAAAGAAATTCAATATTTCTAGCCTAGATGATTTACCTGATTATAATCAATTGCTTGATAGAATTAAAGTTCTTCATAGTGATAACGATAATTCATTATTTGATTATAGAGAAATCCCAGAAGAAGATGCTGCTAAAGACATG
>JAZLDP010000024.1:0-12303 GCA_045614835.1 Clostridia bacterium
GAAGTTGCTGATATTAGCAGTTCCGGTAGTAATATGACCAACAAAAGCATAAGCCTTTGAAGTTGCAACGGTATACACGTTCATAAATGATTGAGTTCCTTTCGCATTTCCAAGGTAAGTATTATGAATACTTGCATTAGAAACTCTACCAGCAATACCACCATAATATTGGTTAGCAGAATAGTTACCTGTGTACAAACCAGAAACTTGTAATCTTAATCCTGAATGTGCCATATCAATATTTGCAGTTTCTACATCACCTGCAATACCACCTACATTGACAGTTTGCTCAGTTTGAGATGTAGTAAATAAATCTAACTTAGAATATCTTCCAAGTGTAATGTAACCATTATACTCAGCGGTATCAATAACTGCCCCAGTTTTTTGAAGACCAACGATACCACCAATATTCAAATAACTTAAGTGGTTATTAGCATAACCATCAATCATACCAAATACTTTAACTTGATAAATCAACGAGCCTTCGTGAGCAACACTTGCAATCATACCATAGTAGTTATCAGATACACTACCGGCCAAATGAACATCATCACCAGTATATAAATAACTGCCTGTAATGTTGATATTTCGAATAGTTCCATAGTTATTATCGATAAGACCTACTGAATTAATATGAGAACTACTTAGACCTGCTTCATTAACAAGTCTTGAATTTTTGAATACTAGGTTAGTTAATGTATACCCGCCACCATCTAGAGTATATCCTGCAGGTAGGTCAAATGAAACCCAAATCTTATTATTAAAATCAATATCATTATTAATTCTAATCTTAACACCTGTCAAGTCTTTGTTAGCAGGTAGACTAGCAGAATATAGATAATTAGCTAATTCATCAGCTGTATTAATAATATATGTTTCGTTAGATTGCATTGAATATGGACTATATGAATAGTAATCATTTAATCCAAATTTTAATCCATACACATAACCCATACTTGGATTATCTTCGGTTCTTGTATACTTCCATTTAAACCCTATTAAATAATTACTTACAGTTACATTTGATGCATCAATGAAATAATCACTATACAGATTAATATAATTAGAAACACAAACATTATAATTCATTACATATCTATCATCAGTCATATCTTGACAAACAATAGTATTTTGTTCAAGTGAAGTATTATGAGTAGTTCCAGAAATATTAACGAATATATTACTTGTTAATAATCTTGATACATTAGTACCGCTTAAATCTTGTGCGTATTGACTACCAACTATTGCAGCAGTACCTGTAGCAAAGTCAATATCAACAGTAGAAATTAAGTTCGCATTATTAATGTAAATTGCACTATTAACACCATCATTACTATACATTAAAGCATTAGTACCAAGGCTATAACCAAGTACATTACCAAAATGTAAAGTGTTAGTTGTGGTCATTGAACTTCTGAATACTGGAGTATTGTAGGTTACAAAGCCATCAATTACACCATATCCATCCATAGCACCTACAAGGAAACCTACCTTGTTTTCTTCTTGTAGACTGATAATTGAACTGAATGTTACACCATTACCATCTAAATTACTAATAGCAACATTATTAACAATAGTGTCTTTAGCGTAACCAATCATACCACCGTGATATTCATCAATCACATCTTCATTATCAATATGATTGTAATATCTACCATTGAAGTTAGCAATTCTTAAATCTTTGATAGTTGCACCTTCGGTAGAACCAAATAGTGCCATACCATCTTTAGCTAAATAATTATGGAAGTTAGTTCTTGTGAACTCAGTATAGTAACTCTTTGACTTCTCTTTCTCAGCCTCAGTATCTTCGTATTTGCCAAGTGTTGTGTTATCACTTTCGAATACCCAATACTTGAACTTATCATAATCATCTGGGTAGAAATGGTTAGTAAATGAATATGTAAGTCCATCAACTGTGAATTTATTATCATCTCTAGTAACTATATTTTTGTTACCATCAACATAGATATTATAGATTGTGAAACCATTACCTAAGAATGTACCTTTGAATTTGTAACCAGCAATCCATAGATGGTCTTTTAGGTTAATATTATTAGTTAAACTAATTACTGTTTCTGGGTTCTCAGCAATTTCTGGATTAGATAATACATAAGCAAGTTGTGCACCATTACTTACATAGTATACACCACCTACTGGGTCAACTTGTGTAGCGTGGCTATACCAAGTATCGGTTGTAACAATTAATTGAATTTTTGCTGATGCTTGAGCATAGGTAACTGTATTCTCATCAACACTAGCATCACCAATTACTTCATCTGCTATGTAGAAAATGAACTGAGATTTATCTTCGATATACTTGAAGTCATCGTGGAATGGATGAATTAAGTTGCTATAACCAGCATAGACATTGGATAAAGTAGAATATTCATCTGGATATACTGTGATAATCATATATCTCATCTTAACAGTATTTCCATCGATAATTCTTTCATTACTCTCTTTAGGAATAACATTCTCATAATTAGAGTATTTATATTTATTTTCTTGATAAGTATTACCTTCTGCAATACTATCGATATTTGATGCAGAAGAATATGAAATCTCGAAGTATCCATTACCAATCAAATAGATAGTATCATCTGGTCTTTCGATTAAGTCATATTTAGCAATAATATCACAATGGTCTGTAATATCTACTTCGATATAATAACCATTAATAGTCTTAGTTCCATCTTTATAAGTCTTCGCTTCATAAGTTCCAGGAATTTCCTCAGAAATCTTGTCTCCAGAATTCTTATAATAGAAACCAACAAATCTATAACCATCTTCGTTAGTCAATGCTTCTGCAAATAGTCTAATCTTGGTAGTAGAAGATTGAACTACAACATTGATTTTCTCAGGCATTTCTAGATTGTTAGAAGCATTATACTTAACATTGTTCTCATCAATATTATAACCTTTGTATAATCCATCTGTTAGATGACCTGGGTCATAATCTGTGCTTGTACCTATTTGACCTGCTGGGTCAATAGTAGTTTGCATAATACTAATTACTGGTTGCAATTCTGACTTATGGAAATAAGTAGGATTGATAGTATATTGAACTTCTGCTCTTCCCATATAGTATTGAGTGAAGTAATAAGAGTTATATTTCTCATCATAGTCATCGGCATCTCCAGTTGGATAATAATTATCCACGAAGATATCTCCGCCTACTGAGTTTACTCTATCAAGTACAGCTCCACTATCTTTGTGCATTTCAGTTACAAGTGTTGAACTTTCACTTGTAGTTCTTTGAATTTCTTCAGTATAAAGTGCATGATAATGACTATCCCAAGATAGAGTTATATCATACCAAGTTGTGCCCCATTGAGGAGAAGCAATAGCGTGAATATTAACGAAGGTTAATTGTCTACCTGTTGTTCCTAACACCTCGGTATAATCTGTGAAAGTAACTGTCTCACTTTCGTTAGAAGTAATAACCATTTCAACGAAGTCTCCAGAGTTCACATAAGACAAGTAGTTATTGTAGGAATAAGTATACTCTCTTGTGAAGTCTGCAGATACTCTATGATTACCTTGATATGGTTGTTTACTTCCTCTAACATCATACTCTGCATACATTGGAATATATGTTGTTAAAGTCTCATCAGAGCCATTTTCGTTAGTAAAGGTATAAGAATTTTCTTCATTACCATCTACAAACAAAATATATTCTGTTGTAAGTGTTGTATCTGCATAAGGAGTAATTCTATCAACATACAAGGTATCTTGAGCTAGAATACCATCTGCAAGTCTTGAATATAGATATTCTGAACCACCAACTCTAATAGTATAATCGTGTTGCATATTAGGGTCCAATAGGAAGTAAGTCAATTTGGTAGGAATATATCTTACTCTATTATATATATCTGCAGAATTCTCGATATACGCAGAAGATACGCTTTGATAAGTTGTTGGTACTAGAGTATAAGAACCATCTGTGCTCTTAACACCATTATAAGTAGCAGTATTTAAGAACTCAGAACCAATAGCGATATAAATATAAGTTTTGTCGCTAACAGTTGCACCATCTTCATTACTTACTGTAACTGTAGTACTAACTGTATTGCTCTCAATTGTTGAAGTAGGTTTAGTATCATATTTTGCATATAGAGTGCTTTGAGAATTAGTTAAAGTTTGTTCGTTCTCAGCACCATACTCATTTTGTGATTTCAATCTGTAATTATAGTGATTAAATACAGTATTATCGAAAGTTGTTGTAATGGAGCCAACACCACTATCAATTGCAATCTCTAATTCGTAGATTGGCATATAGTAAATTCTGATAGTAGCATAAACCGGTACAACATTTGTCTTAACAGTCATTAACTCACCAGAGAATGAGTTAGCAATTGCTAGTCTATCACTCATAATGTATGAATATTTGTAGCCTAATTCGTATTCGCCACCAACATATCTTGGTCTTACAAGATGATTAAATGGAATTTGATATTCATCACCATTTTCAATAGTATAAGAAACTCTATAATACTCTTCGTTAGTTAGTGTGAATTTGTATTTAGTTGTATCTACAAATCTAGTAATATCATTAACTACACTATCTCCGCCAAGAGCAACGATATCGAAGTTAATTCTAAATGTTTCGATAAAGTAAGCAGATAGAGTAATTGTTGGAGTTACTGGATAATTATCACAACTAGATGGACAATTAGGGAAACAATCATCATTACAAGTATAGTCTTTATTAATTACAAATTTACCAGCTGTATAACCTTTATCATGTGTACATGAATTAACCTTATTAAAGTATTCTGTTTCAGAATATAAATAACCAGTAATATCGTTATCAATATTAGGGTTGAAACATTGGTTGATATCCTTTGTATCAAATCTCTTGAATAGATATACTACCTCGTTAGTATGACCATGTGCTTCAGCAGTAATAGTTGCAGTACCATAATATCCAATAGATGGCGGATTATCAAGTTTAACTACATTAGAATAGGTCAAGTGTTGTTGGTCAGTAGCAATATTATCTGTATCAATCTTGATAGTAGCATCAATTGCTGACAAATCACCACTTTCAAGGTCTCCATAAGGCATTGAAGTACCTTTATCATAATCTTCATCAGAGTGGTATAGAAGTCCAACATATACATTAACTGCAATAGAAATTTCTAGAACCTCTAGTTCCATATGAGTAAAGTAATCATCAGAAACATTTAAATATGTATTTTGCTCATTATAATAATGGTCATTAATAGTATATTTATATTGCTCATAACTACCATTAGTATCATGTGAACCACTCGGAGTAACAGTAAATCCATCTAGGTTATTCCAACTAACTATTTTGAAACCATAGTTAAGATATGGAGTTAGAGTTACAACCTCCCAAATGTCTACATATCTAGTACTATTGTGATGATACAAGGTTGGGCTTTCGATATTAAATACCTTCTTGCTACCATAGATACCCTCATCACCATTAGCATAGTCATAGTATCTAGCTGTTTGAGAAACATAATTTTCTAGAGTATGGTCTGCTTTTGAGTTAACCTCATATACTCTTATCAAATCAATATAATACTCACCAGCAGTCTCTTCATTCATTTTGAAATTGAAGTCTGCTTGGCCATATCCATAAAGTGATGCAAAATTATGATTATGGCTGTCAGTTGCGGTAGAAGTTGTGGTAGTAATTGTATATCTTGTACCGAAACTAGAATTATTATTGATTTCAGTAGGAGTAGCAACTCTAGTTGTTAATGCTCTAACTGATTTAATTCTATATTTTATTAATTCAGAACCATTCCTATTAGGAACTAGTGCTGAAATATAGATTGTATGATTTTCATCAGATTGGTTACCTCTGAATACTTTATAGATTTCAGAATAGTCTCCAAGTTTAACTTCATTATAATTAGGAGTTGAACTTTCTGATAGAGACATATAATTGGTATCTTTGAATTCAGATGTACCTGCAAAGCCACCATCAACTGCTTCTTGAATTCTATACTTAACAGTTACATCATATAGAACGAACACATTAAGTTCTGCAGAATAATATGGTTGCTTATTATTTGAAGTAAAGTGTGTGAAATGAGGAATACCGAATAGGTTAGGCTTAGTTGTTGGGTTATTACCTATCTCTTCACCATCCTCAATATCGATTGTAGCAGTCCAAGTATTACCGCTCTTAGCATAAATCTTCCAATGGTCAAAGTCTCTATGGTCTGCCAAAGTCTTCATTTCATAATAAAGGTCTGGATTACCAAGGAAACCTCCACGAGGACTTACTAGTCCGGATTTAGTCATATCTGGAGACTCTTTTGTTCCAATATTATCATAGAAATAGAAGGAATTATATAGCGGACTATCAACAGATTTTGTGAAGTTAATTAGACTCGGATTAGTTGTAGTATCATTTGAGTAATAATCTACACCTACAACACGATTATCTGCGTAAATTGTATTAATCTTGAACTTCAATGGAATATAACTGATATACATTACTGTGAAGTACATATCAAGGAATGCTTCACTGCTTGTCTCGTTACCAGCCATTGTATATATGAAACTCTCAGTTACATAATTATAAGTTCTACCCTCACTCTCATAAGAACCACCGTTAGTATAAGCAGTAGTACCATTTGGAGATGATGGAGTATCATTTATTTTTGCTAGATAGTTTTCATAGCCATATGAACCAGTAGCAGTATCCAAGGCTAAATTTCCGTAAGTATCACTTAGGAAAGTATCATCATAAGAGTAGTAGATTTGATATGGCTTAGTCTCTAGACCAGAACTAGCGAATTCCATACCACTTTCTGCCTTGATATTTGGAATTGTTCCTTCCAAATAATATGCCCACATATATTTGGTTGTTCCACCTGTAGTCTTATATGTAACAGTCTTATTATTATTGCTATTTCTTAAGATATAGTTATCATTTTTATCTATTTCACCATTAGCATTAGTAAAGCTAATTTTAGCATTATTAATAGGAGTTGCACCATATGTTAGGTCAAAGGCATCAACAAACACTCTGTGATAGATATCAAATAATGAATATAAAGTTACTTTATCTGGGTGGTCGTTATAAACAATGTCTTCTAGTTTATAAGTAATCTTTTCGCCAGAATCGTTAGGTTCTGGTGTTGTACCCTTAGTAATTGTATAAGATACGAAGTTTGTTGTAGAAGTTGAAGCTTCTTGAACAATGTATCTGCTTTCATTATCTGAATGAGTATTTAGGTCAAAATATTCATTTGTATCTTCAAGAGTTATTGTGAAGTCTTTGTCAGATGGCAATCTTAGATAAATATGAGAAGAACCATCTTGCCAAGTAGTTACAACATTAGCTGAAGTTACATAAACAAATTTTGTTTGAGTTGTTGGAGTAATAGTTAGTTTTCCAACAAGTAATGAACCTTGTTTGCCATCATCAAGTTTAACATCAAACGCTATAGCATTTGGAACTGAAGTTGTTGTTGCATAGAAATGAATATCGTGTCTTGTATTTCTATTATTATTTCTAATAACTTGTGAAGACAAATCAAACAAGTAAGTAGCTGTATATATATGATATACACTTGTTCCTACATATTTTGATGTTCCTGGATTCTCTGTTAATGTTTTCAAAAACTCGTATTGAATATTGTAGCCAAGTCTTGTAGGTAATTTTACATTATATGTAGGTTCACTATTACTTCTATATTGATAATATGCAGAACTTGTTTCACTACTATTATCAACAATATACCAGTGGTTTGGTTCAACCGCTCCTTTGCTATCAATATTTGCAGTCATATTAATAATAGTAAAGAAACCTATTTTTAATCTAATCTTATAGATATTAGGCATTGAAATATGCCACATATCATTACCAGTTTTGGTTGTATCAGAAAGAACCGCAAAATCAGTAGGTGTAGTATTATATCCTAGACTTGTACTTTCTGAACAAACACTAGAATTGCCAACCAAATAAGAGTATACAACACTTAGAAGGTTAACTGATATTGTTAGCGCTTTACTTCCTGTTATATTAGCCTCAGTGTATTTATATGTTCCAGCAGCATTACCATTGGCAGTAATATTGGTACATACATCTAAGTAACTATCTGTAACACTATTACAAGTAGGACATTCATTAGTATTACAACCGTGTCCAATATCGGTAACATAATGTCTTTCGTACAAATAAAGTACTACAGCTAAATCTGGGTCACTTGATGTTTGGTCATTAAATGAACCTTCACATAAAGCAGTACCAGCTTCTTCAGCAGTTGAATTTCTAGTGCTTAGAACAAACGAACCACTTCTTGTTGTATTTAGAACTAAATTTCTACAAGCATAACCAAGTACTCTTTGATTAGTTCCATTCATACTATCATAGGTTACTTGGAATGTATTTGCAGTATTTTTAGCCGCATTGAAGTATCTGAAATATCTACCAAAGTTACCAGAAGTAGAATAAGTTGTTTCTGTGATACCTGTAAGCATTGTATTAACAACACTAGCAGTAATATCATTTTCAGAAACATTATCACCATTAACATCACTAACTAATTCAATAAATAGATTGTTTCGTCCACTGAACTTAACATACTTATATGAATGTAGACCAATTTCTGTAGAACTACTATAAGTAGCAATTTCATCTATTTCGTGTATAACACTATCATACTCAACATATGTGGTATCTGTAGCAGTTCTTACATAATAAGAAATACTTGAAGCATAGTAATTATGCTCGTTAGCAATAGTAACACCAAGTCCTGCATATCCAGTTGCACTACTAATACCAGAAATCATATATCTAGGAGAATTATCAGAAAGGTCTGTAGAACATTGTACTTGAAGTCTAAAGTTATTATGGGTATCCACATATAGAAGTACATATGGTTCACTAGTATAAGTTGAAGTAGTCAAATCAACATCTATTTGGGAATTACCAGACAATACTGCCTGAGTCTTTTTAGATGTACCATTTTCAGCATTTATACCCCAATTACCATTAGTAGAACTAGCATTATAAAGAGTATACTTATAACCAGTCGGAATTAGTAGAGGTTTAGATGTTGTAAGTCTCAAGTTGTGGTCTGCAAAGAACGACATCTCTCTAGACATAGTATCAGTAGAGAACGCATCAGAAATTGTATACCAAGTAGTATTGTTAGAAGAAACTTCAACACTTCTCAAATTCGTAGCACTAGAAATTTGAATTGAACTAAGAATAGTTGCTTGTCCTAAACTATAATTTTGATATGTTAGACCATCTTTGTATCCATCATTACGAATTGCTGGACTAGTTACAGAACCTGCAGTAAATGAAACTGGAGCAGAATATATATCTTTAGCAGTAATTGTGCCTGCAGAGAATGACAAAGATGAATCATAACCTAGACGCATATATCTAATATTCGCACCATTGGTTAGAGCTTTTACATCTCCATTGATTGTACTGAAAGTTAGAATTTTAGGGATTTCTGTTACGGTAGCAGTAATGGTAAACTTAGGACTAGTACCAAACATACCACTTTGACCAGTATAATTACCATTTTTATCTAACACTTCAAACTTCAATGTATTGTTATTAGCTGTAACTCTAATAGAACCAGCAACAGAATGTCTAAATACTTGTGTATCATTGTAGTCAAATGTATGACTTGTAGGTACTCCACCATCAAATGCCACTACATAATTGGTTAATCTATAACCTTCTACAACACTAATTGTATAGGTATTGTCTTTTTCTATCTTGTCACTCATAAGAGTGTGTCCTGAATATCCCTGACCACTTGTATTATTATCAACATAGTTGGTAACAGGCGCTTTAGCTTCGTAATTAATGTATGAAGCTAACTCAACCCTAATTTCTACAGGAGCACCTAAATCAACATTTCCATATACGAATACAATGGTATTACCAGTATTTTTGTTAGAACTTTCTGTACCATTAATTGTAATTTTTTGGATTACGCCTGTAGTAGCAGTAACATTTAGATAATATCTACCATAATAGTATAACCCTAAACTAAGGTCTTGTTTAGTTTGTTCAGTACCACTTGAGTTGTCGTGTGTATATTTATGGCTATATGTACCATTATAGTAATCATTTAATTCTACTTTACCCTTACCATAGATATTAATAATAGATGGAGCTGAAGCATAATATCCTGTTCTTCCGTATTCATCAGATAATGCCTCACCATATGTCTTTTTCTCAGCAGCAATTGCGATAACATCTATTGAAGTATTTGCTGTAATACCTGAATAAAGCTTAATAGTTAGAGTCAAGAAATCAGCTGAAAGTTGGAAACTCATATTGGAACCATAATTATGTATAGCTGTATCTTTGTAATAACTTCCAGTTATACCAGGAAGAGTCCATCCTATAAAGTCATAACCAACTGCAAGTGTAGCATTGTATTCTGCTTTAATCTTAATTTCAAGACTTCTTGTAGATGTTGTATTTTGCATATTGAAGGAAACTTTATAGCCATCTGGGTCGTGTGAATATGTGTCATACTTAGTTCCGTGGTATGGGTCATTAGGAGCAGAAGAACTATATGTATGTGATAACAAGAAGGTCTCACTTAAAGCAAAGTATCCACCCTTGATTGCTTCAGCTGAATAGTTCTTTGTAGTTGGTTTGAAGTTAATAGAAACAGTTACATTATTACCAAATACTACTACACCTCCATCAGCATCTAACAAATTACCCTCTACACCATAAACAGTATAGTACACATCTTCTTCAGGAACTTCAGGTGCATCAGTTACTTCGTTTAAAGTATGGAATGAATTTCCGCTTTGAACAACCAAAGTATCATCAGGTGCATACACTTTGATATAGTTACCATATGACAATTCAATTTTGAAGATTGGGAAATTGTTGTCGTAATAAGACCTAGTAATTGTAGCAACTTTGGTAGCAGTTCCTACAATATACAAATCTACATTGTCAACACTTTCATCAAATCTATAATAATCTTCTCCAGTGGAAGCCCCACTAGTGGTAGTTAATTGTAGTTTAGCATCTCCATTAGGAGTATAGATTTCGAACACAGGAAGAGTATACTCAACCTCATCTGATGCAACAACATGTGTTGTGAAACTTGTTGTTGCTAACTCAAATTGAGGACAAATTGTATAATCACAAGCATCTAAGTTCCAATAATAGTTGCCATCAACAACAGTTACACCGGTAGCACTATCGGTTATATTATTGAACATATTAATAGACTTAAACTCGACATCATTGAAAATTTCTGTTCCATAGATTGAAACAAGTAATCTAACATTGTTGTTGTAATCTAAAGTTGTATATCCATTAATTGTTTGGTCAACTGCGAAATAATAAGTACCAGCAGTAACATCTTCAAAATATTCGCCATTACCTAAATGAACACTGAACATAAATGAATTGCTATTCTTCATAACATTGAACAATGGAGAATAATAATCACTTGCAATAATATTATCAAAGTTAAGGTCAAGAGTTACAATATCTGCCTCAACAATATATAGGTATAGTACCATATCATCTAGAAGATAATCATTTCCATTATACTCAGTTAATGAATTGTTGGTTGAAGATAGATTAGAGGTTCTATCAGAATACCATCTAAATGAAACAATCTTACCATTAATTTCGTAATATTTAGCATCATAACCTTTGAACAAATTATCAAATACAACTAATTCATTACCATTGATATCAGTAATATTAAGAGTAGGATTAGCACCAAAGGCAACACTAAATGAATAATTAACTGTTGATGCCAAATTAGACATATTGATAAATGCACTATTACCAGAATAGTCGTTATCAATATTCAAGCGTAGTTTATTTGCTAAATCTGCTGCAGAATTACCAACATAGTTAACAGCAACTTTAACTGTTACAGCATCAATATTACCTGTAATTCTATAAACAAATCCAACAGTATCATAGGTGAAATACTCTTTGTAAGGAGCAAAACCAAATCCTGCAACCCTACCAGAATTATCAATAACACCACCTAACTCCATTTCAAAATTAGAAATTTCGTTATTTAAGTTATTTACAGCTATTCTATCGTAATTGTTTGTGTTATTAGAGAATAAGAATCTAGCACTAGCATAACTATAGATTTCGTTTCTAAGAACATAATTATATTTAAGAAAACTATTAACTACGAACTTAGCACTATTGTCTATAATTTCAAAATAATAATTTTTAGTTGCATCTAGATATGCTTTCTTAGTTGCGTTCTCACCACTAACAGTTAGAACTTGATTACCCTCTTCATCATATACACCAAGAGTAACATTACTATCTAAGTTATTAGT
>JAZLDP010000025.1:0-7236 GCA_045614835.1 Clostridia bacterium
TAACTTTTGTTGTTTTGAAATATTTAATCCATTTATGTAGGCCATAACTTGTTTCTTTTCAGATGAATTTAATTCATAGTTCTTACCGAACAAAATCAACTTTTCATTCTTATTAAGATTTAATGAGTTAATATAATTTGCCTTTGCTGTTTTAAGAGTTCCACTGATTGTTTTACCTTGACTGTTCTTTTTGCCTTCGATGCTTCCTATATTGTTTATATATTTATTAAGAGCAGATGAGTTCATACCTGTACTTACTAGGTCAACATATTTTTCTCTAGATTCAGCGTTAGATATAGAATAATATGTACTGTAGTTCTTTTCGCCTAATATCTCCATATCATCAACGGTAGGTTTTATTTTAGAACTTGTTGTTAAAGTTAATAGTAAATCTTTTTGCTCATCAGTAGTATTTATTCCCATAATATATTTTGCCTTGTTTCCTGCTAATGAACCATCTATTGTTTCTCCGTTAGCATCCTTATCACTCTTTATGCTTGATGAATTACCTCTATAGATATATGCGTTTGCTAATGATAGATTGTTTTTACTAATTAAAGTGTCTATATCATCTGTACTATCATATTCTATTTTATTCTTATCAGCATAAGATTGTTTAGCCTTTTCTCTAGAATCATCATAAAGAGCATCTACAGTTTTAATCTTTTCTCCATCAGATAAACTTGTATATTCCTTTTTAGTAACAATGTTATTAAGTACACTTTTATTGTATTTACCTACAGATTTCTTGAATGTTGTATATTCTTTTGGTGTAAGTTTATATTCTGTAGCTTCTATGCTGAATGTACTTCCTGGAGCTTTTGGTAGCACTCCAGAATCTTCGCTAGCCTTGTACAGTCTTTGTACCTCTTTATCCGCTGTAGATGATTGAACCGTTTTTGCATATGCAGGATTCAGTAGTTGATTGAATGCTCTAAGAGCTATATTATCATCTCTCTTTACTTCTTCACCCCATACATCTACTTTAGGTTCTAATGTTTTACTTAGGAATGGTGTTTTTGCAACTTGTTTGTTTATGAATCTTTGTACTCTTGCTTCTGCACCTTTTTTATCCGTATAGTAAGTATCTCTTTCAGTGTCATCTATGATTCTTGCAATTTGGCCTATCAATGTCGGGAAGTATTGGCCTACATAGCTTTCGACCATATTAGCACCCATATCTCCAAGTTTTCCAGCACTGCCTTCGGTATTAAACGAACTCAATGTTGATGCAAAACTTTGTAGCATTGACATCTCAGTAAGCGGATTTAATGTTCTTGTTACAGCTGTAGCAAGAGCATTTAGGCTTATTTCATTGCCATCTTTAATAGAATTATAGAACTCAGCTCCAACAAATAATGGCATTGCACTAGGTGATAACCAATCTATTGTTATAGATTTATCTCCTATTTTAATTGCGTATTGTTGGTCGCCTATAGATTGTGCATAGTCTTCAGCTCTATCATCATCATCTCCTGATGCTTTTAGCATTCCCACTTGTGCTAGGAAGTAGCCTATTAAAGATATACTTGTTCCAGTAAGTCCTTTAGATATATTGTCTATAAATTCGTTAGCAGTAATTTTATCCCTCTTTAATTGAACTGCATCATAAGTTAGATTCTTCATCAATCCAACTGGAGAATATTCTATTCCTGCTTTTGCGATGTTTATAGGAGTCTTTTTGAACGGTAGCAATCCGCCCACTACAACCTTTGTAAAGTTGTTTTTATTCTCTATCTGACTTATTTTACTAGCCAGCCAACTAAACTGTCTAAATGTGGCAACCTGAGCTTCTAGAGTTGCAAATTCTCTAGCTTTTGTCAGTGCTATATTAGCTTCTTTTGAACCTGATTGTAAATAGCTTGCTGTTAGGTTATTAGCTGTCATATACTTAGCCATTGCATCAGCATAGGCAGATTTTAAGAATATCTTATCTTCTGCTTCTAATGCGTTAGAGTTAAATTCTGCAAGTGCATTGATTGCTTTATTATCAAATTGTTTCTTGCTTTGTTGAATAGCTGTACTTACATCGTACTTGCCACCATTTGCAATCATTTCTACTCTTTCAGAAGCATCAGCCTTAGCAAATTCTTTAGTAGCCTTGCTTGCCTTTTTAAGTGTTCTAGTTCTTACAGCGGGATTTACTAAGTCTTCAAGTCCTCCTGCGATTACATCTTTAACCTTTTTAGTTCCCTTCATTGCTGTATTAGATAAGATGTTTCTTATATGTGTTCTAGGATTTCCTAACATAGCCAGATATCTCCACGAGCGAAGTTTATCTGTCAGCTTCAATGGTAATTGTTCTGCTATTTCTTTTGTTACTTCAGCTATTGCTTCTTGAAGTTCTACATCAGTTTTAGCTTCTACTATTTTCTTTGTTTGTTCTGTAGTCAATTGTATGTTCAAATTTTCTGCCATATTTAATCTGTTTATAGATTTTTGTAATGTCATCAATTGACCTTCTGGAGTCATTTTGCGAATTAAACTTAATGCTTGTACAGTTTGACCAAGTTCTGTTCCTATTACTGCAACATCTTGTATCAAGTTATTAAGAGTAGCTGTATCTCCATTTCTGCTGTAGATTTGAATCAATCTTTCTCCAAGTGCTAAGTCATCTGGAGTTAATCTTTGAGAAGTTTTAAGTGTATTCTTAAAGCTTTCTAAACTTGCTTCTACTCCTGCGTGTTTAAGAACATTTTCTGCTTTCTCTAATTGTTTAGCATTAGATGCTGGAATATATCTATCTTTCTCTAATAGACTTCTAGCAATATTTCTTCCGTGTTCTCCAACCATTTCTGAAGTAGATATAGATTTATAATGCTTTCTTTCTTTGCCTTCAGGTTTATCAGCAATTTCTTCTAACTCATTTGATGCTTTAGGTGCTTCTGGTTTAGTTGATTCTTGCTGAACTTTCCTTCTTTGTTGATTCTCGTAGAATTTATCAAACACTCTTTTCGCATCCTCTTTACTGTTGAACATTTCCATATTCTCTTTGTAATAATCATCAAATGTAAGTTCTCTTCCATCTGCTGTTACTGTCTTTTGAGTGGCCTTCTTTGCACTTTCATACATCCTGTTTATCCATTCATCGATTGTAAATCTAACATATTTTTGGCCTTGTCTGTTCAGATTCTCCTTGCTATTAGGTTTGTTCTCGAACCAAGATTTGTAGGCTAATTGCTCTATTTCAGCAATTTCCATTCCTTTTGTGTTTGCTCCAATGGTATCTGCTATTTTCAACCATTGCTCTTTTGTTCTTCTGCCTTGATGATTTGCTTTAATAAGTTCTTTAGCTTGTTCTACAATCTTGTTGCTATATCCTTTATCACCACCATTTTTGTAATGATTATAGGCCTTCTTTCTACCATCGGTATATGTCTGTGTTGTATCAAGTTCTGTAGCTGGTGTGAATCTTTGCATTGAGTATCTTATATCATTATCCGCTGTAGGAGTTTTGTTATCTACTGATTTGAATTGGTTCTTGTTAAATATTATATAGTCATTTGATACCATATTATTGTTATTAGCTTTTGAACCGTTATCATATATATTTCTAATTATTATTCCATCATAATCAGCACCGTTTTCGTTTAAGCTATCAACAATACTTATTATATCATCTGTACCTATATAAACCTTGCCATTTTTCTCGTATGTTGATATTCCGTTTTCGTTTAATAATTCTTCTAAATTAGGAATGTCAACCTTGTTTACATCAATCTCATCCCAGTTACTACCATCTAAGTCAATTTCAAATGGATTTGTTAGGTTAATATATCCCTCATAATTTCCAATACTTGTTCTTCTTCCAGCATCAAATGTATCCTTTGTTATGTTCTCTATACTTCCAGAATATGTTCTAGCTACATCGTTGTTGTCCGTAAAATAACTATAATTATTAAACTGTGTAAATCCACCATTTTGTGTTCCGTGATATACTGTTACTAGATTACCTCTATAATCTCTAGCTTTACTATCTTTGAAATAATCTTGTTGTGCCTTTGTTAATTCTCTGCCTTTGTTATCCGTTAGCGAATATCTTATGTCATCATTAGCCGTTGGATTTACATTTTCTACATTCTTTATTTGATTAGAATAAAATGCTACATATTGATTATTAGCCCCTCCAAAATCATCAAAATCATAATTTGTGTTTTTAATTATTATTCCATCATAGCCTTGATTGATTAGATGTTGCCTTAATTTAGCAACAGCATTAACATCTTTAAGTTGCATTCCTGTTTGCATAAAATTAGCTTCATACGCACCTTGCCCAGCCATAGCATATACATCTGTTGCGAATTGTTCATAAGCATCATCAAATCCCGTGTTCTTTAATTCTTTTTCTACCTCTCTTAACTCTGTTTCTAATTTGTTGTACTTATTAAGAGAATCAATCAATCCAGGAATCTCATTCTTTTTCACACTTCTTGCTTCTAAGAACTCCTCAAAAGTCAATTTTGAATACCTTGCATAATTGCTAAGCATTCTCACATCTTGCAATGTAGTATCTGATTTCTCGTGTTTCTTTTTCAATTCTTCCATTTGCGATTCTATACTATTTACCTTTTGCTCTAAAGCTTGTTTTAGTTTGCTTGAATCTTGTTGTTCATATATCTTAGGATTTTTTAAGTTCAAGTAAACTTTATATGCTGTTGGTTTATTACCTAGATGTTTCATTCCCTCCGCAAAGTTTCTCGCACCTGATTCAGTTTCAGTAAACCAAAAACCTATTTGTGCATTTTTATTTGACTTCCCTGATTTTTGCAAATCAAATATTGTAAACTCATTGTTGCTACCGTGATATAAAACTTTAAGGTCGCCATTCTTATCTCTTACTTCCGGCGATACATCTTTGAAGAAATCCTCTTGTGCCTTTGTTAGTTGTCTGCCTTGATTGTCCTTTGAATCACTTAATGAATATCTTATATCCGGGTTAGATGTAGGATTTGTATTATCAGCATTCTTGATTTGGTTACTATTGAATACTACAAACTCAGTTCTTCTCTCGTTTATAACTCCATCATAACCATATTCTGATAAGTCTATGTCTTGCCAGTTGTCTTGCAGATTATCATATAGTTCATACATTTCAACATATTGTTCTTCTGTTAAGTTGTATTTTTCGTACACTTTATATGTTTCTTCATCCGGAATATTCCACATACCATACTTTTTGCCTAAAGCAGTCATATCTTTTTCTATTTTATGTAGTACATCTAATCTTAACGGATTCTTCATATTCAAGTACACTTCATATACTTGCGGATTTTTAGATGCCACATTATCACTTGTTGTATAGCTTTCAGCACCTGCTTTTACAGGCGTGAAGTAGAATCCTTTACCGTAATCACCTACTCCGTGAACATCAGTAGCACTGCCTCTCTTGCGGTAATCAAACTTAGTAAATCCTCCGTTTGGTGTTCCGTGATACATAACCATCAAGTTCCCGTTTTCATCCTTAGCTTGGCTATCTTTGAAAAAGTCTTGTTGTTCTTTAGTTAGTGTTCTGCCTTTAGTATCACTTAGAGAGTATCTTATGTCTGGGTTAGATGTAGGGTTTGTGTTGTCTACATTTTTGATTTGGTTAGAATTGAAAACCATATACTGGTTTCCACTTGGGAACTTCCATACAATTCCATCATAACCTTGTGCTTGTAACTTATCTAAATCTTTATTAGTAATTAAATAAGTGTCGTTTGCCTGTTTTGCACTTCTGTTATTGTATATTTTATCGCTACCATATATAGCATTAAGTATTTCTTTTGTCGGGTTGTTGCTAGTTACCGTTAATGGTTGTTTTATATTTACATATACTTCTTTTACTATTCCGTAATCAGTATATTTTTTTGCGAAACCTTTGTCATCCGTTAAATATATACCCCCGCCTAAATAACCTTTTTTACCTCTCTTAAAAATGTTAAAGTCGGTGTTTGTACCGTGATACATAGTTAAAAGGTTACCATTATCATCTCTAACCACACTGTCCTTAAAGTAATACTGTTGTTCTTTGCTAAGTTCTCTTCCGGCATTGTCTGTTAGAGAATATTTAACATTATCTACTTTCGCGTATTCTCCTTCATCTCCGCTAATCCAAGCAACCTCACTTAAAGGCACTGTCTTAGAATAGATTTTTCCGCTACCAGCATAATCACGAGCTTGATTCCTTGAAGTAGATACAAATGTACCTTGTTCTATTGGATGTGAACTGTAAACAGTTACTTCTCCTTTTTCAAGAGCTTTGATTGCATCTTCTTTGCTGAAATCACCCCATACAAAACTTTCATCATCATTTATTACTTCTTCAAATGTTTTAATGTCTTCTATTGTTCTTATACCTGTGTGGTAATCATCTAACATAGGATTGTGCTTTAGAATAATATCTAGTTGTTTTTGTTTTAATGCCTGTGTATCTTCAGTTAAAGAATATCTAGGAGTATTTTTATATTCCATATACACAGAAGTATCTTCTTTATATCTTGACAATGTTTCATTTAAGCTTGCATTATCTAATGTTCTAAAACCTAGCTTGTAAGCATTTTTAATACTTTGTTCGCTTGAAAATTGGCCTACTAAGTTTGAATTTTTATATTTGTTTATAGCTTCTGTTAATAGCTTAGTACCTAGACCTTGATTTCTACTTTCAGGTTCTACATAAGTTTCGTAGATAGAATTTATTCCATCTCCTCTTTCCATTACAATCAATCTTCCGTTTCCATTAGAAAATTCCGTTCTGCTTGCTGGTTTGCCTGAAATATCTTGCCAATAATCTTTAGTATGTTTCTCGGTAATGTTGTCGCTTAAAGAATATCTAGTATGATGTCCTGATGTAGATTTTCTATCAACAGTATTTACAATCTTACCACTTATCTTTGATGCATTAACATACGGTGCAATTTTTCTATTTATTCTATCTTGAGTTGATTTTCTAATTGCTGAAGTATATAGCTTTCTCTTCCTTGATAGATATAAATCATCCGCCTTAAATATTCCGCACTCAACAAAAAAATCTTTAACATCGTTAAAGACTTTTTCTACTATTTGTGTTATTTTTTTATACGCAGGCACATTTTTTTGCTTTATAATTTCCAAAATATTCATATCTAAAATATCATCATAGAAACTAAATTGGTCTGCGAATCTTTCTTCTAAATATAATTCACTATCCGTACGATATATTCTTGCAACATCATCACCATATACAGCGGTTTCAGTTAATCCCCTTTCATTCAATCT
>JAZLDP010000026.1:0-37306 GCA_045614835.1 Clostridia bacterium
CACACCCATAGCCATAGCAATTCTATCTGCTGTGAAGAATCCTACTCCATCTATATCCTCAACCATTTTGTAAGGGTTATTTTTAAGGATATCTTCAGTACCCTCGCCATATTGGTTATAAATCTTGATTGCCAGATTGGTACTAATCTTATATTGTTGCATTATCATCACAGCATTTTGCATTTGATGAACTTCTTCATAAGCACGACAGATATCCTCAGCTTTCTTCTTGCTAACATTTTTAACTTCAGCCAGTCTTTCTGGATTATATCTAATTATATCTAGTGTAGCTTCACCAAACTTATTAACGATATTTGTTGCAGTTATTGGACCAACACCGGAAATAAGTCCGCTACTAAGATATCTAATAATACCCTCTTTAGTATTTGGCGGACTTAGTTTAACACTGTCTACAGCGAATTGCTCTCCGTACTTTTTGTTTAAGATAAATTTACCGTTTAGTTCTACCCACTCACCCTCATTAATAATAGGGAACTTACCAGTGGCGGTAATAAATTCATCATTAACTTCAACTAGCACAACAGTGTAATTATTATCATCATTTCGATAAATGACTTCTTGTATCAAACCTTTAATTGTAGTTAAATTAGTTAATTTTGACATTCTATATTATACTTCTTCAGCCTCTTTAATTACATTCTCAATATAGTTTTTGATTAAATTATATAGTTCGCTACCCTCTCTATAATCTGCAGGGACAAAAGCATTTACTCTACCTTCCCTATAGCATCTCTCGGCAACATCTTGACCATAGTAGCCATTCTCAGCATATACACATACAGAAAGTCCACCACTATTCTTAACAACCTTGAAAGATGGAATATCTGTTTGGCTATCACCGATATAGATTATATTTTTAAAAGGCAATACCTCATCATCAGACATTTTCTCATTAATCTTAGTTAAAGACTTTAGGTCGTCTAGTGCATTCTTTCTAACACGATAGATATATTGTGTTTTGCTAGTATAATTAACAACTTGACAAGGCCAAAAAGCCTCGCCAGATTTATCATAACAAAAGAAATTAGCGTATATTCTTTTGAACTTATCACTAATCTTTGAGCCTTCGATAATTTCTGCAATACCGCTACTAATTATATAGTGCTCAATCTCATAACCAAGCTGTCTACCAATCTGATTAATCTTGTCGAACCACTCTTCTACACCAGGATAAAATCTAATATCTTTTCCGAAAGACTTCAAGTATTCTTTTGACACCTTTCTACCTTTGTCTTTCGCCATAAAAAGAATTCCACCCATTAACGACAAACACATATCAATATCGGCATCACCAAAGGCATCTTCACAAGCAGTGAAAAAATCTCCAACTGTTTCGTCTGTATATCCTAAATCTTGCATTAGACCATATTGTTGCATAAATTTATCTGTTAAAGTGTAGTCAAAGTCATAAAGTAATGCTATTCTCTTTTGCATATTACTTACCTCCTAGTCCAAATTCACTTGGACCTTTGAAACAATAAGGGCAGAATAACCTGCCTCTTAGTGTTTGTTTTAAAAATTATTATTTTTTAACTTTATTTAAAATTAAATCCTCAACCTCATCAATAGTCATATTAGTTGTGTCAATTACATAAGCACCTTGTGGAATTACAAGAGGTGCAAAAGCTCTAGAACTATCTTGTTCATCTCTTGCAATCATATCGGCTTTCACCTCTTCTAGAGTAATCTCTTGTTTAAGTTTTAGTTCTAGATATCTTCTCTTCGCTCTAGTGTCAACATCTGCTGTAATATAGAACTTGTGGTCAGCATCTGGAAGAACATAGCTACCCATATCTCTACCATCAAAGATAGCGTTATTATTATTAGCAAGTTCTCTCTGCATAGCAACTAACTTAAGTCTTACTTGTCTATTCTTAGATACAGTTGATGCCCCCATAGAAATCTCTGGAGTTCTAATACTACCTGTAATGTCTTTGCCATTAAGTATTACCCTCTGTTCGCCATCTACAACTTTAATATTCAAAGAAATTTTGTCAAGTACAGTTTCAACCTTCGCATCATCATCTACTGCAATACCTTTGTCAAACATATAGTAAGCAACGCCTCTATACATAGCACCAGTATCTACATACAAATACTCCATCTTCTTAGCTAGAGATTTTGCAATTGTTGTTTTTCCGCTTCCACTAGGTCCATCTAAGGTAATATTAATAAATTTAGCCATTTTACACTCCTAATATATCTTTTACACTTTCATTTTAGCATATCTTAATAATATTAACAACTAAATACTTCATTTTTTATCAAACATTTGTTTGAAAACAAACAAAAAAACAGAACTATTCTAATAGTTCTGTTAATTAATATCAAACCACTACTCAGCCTCTGCAACATTTAACTTGATATAATAGTTGCTTGTAGTTCCCTCTGATAGAACCGACAACTTGATATAATAATTATCTCTGTCTTGCACTAAGGCTTTGTTTGTAATCACATAATTACTATCCATTGGAAAGACAAGCTCTTGAAGTACCAATTCAAAATCACTTATATTGTTAGTATTGTACTCATTAGAAATATCGATATGATTAAGCATATTGTTTGAATATATGTAATACTCTACACTTTCATCTGTATTGGTTACTTTATACACATAACTTTGTTGAACCTCTTGAGTAAAACAACCAATAATATTAGGTGTATATATTATCTCAAATTTAACAGCAAATGTATACTCTACACCCAAGTGTTCAATAGTAAGAACATAATCAATCAGTTGTGGACCTTCTTGCAATTCAAGTGAATCTTCACCATTATAGGTTTGAGTAATTGTAATATCTTCTGCTACAGCAAATTCTAAAGCGAAATCTTTAGAACTAACACATACCCAATCATAATACTCGCCTTCATAAGTTGGGTCCTTGCTATTAAGCGCTAGTGCCGGAACATTTGTTGGAATAAAAGCGTGAGAATAGTAGAATTCTCCAGTCTCCACAGGAGTACCGCCATCATCATAGTTGACAAAGTAAACAACATATAGTAGACCAAGTTCGGTGTAAGAAATAGGTTCGGTATATTCCTTATCTGCAAAGTAACTTACAGTATAACCAGCCTCTTGGAATTCTTCCTCAAGCACAACCTCTAAGTCAACAACAAAGGCATCAAGTATTGTCTCGCCCATATATCCCATTACACTATTAATTGTTTTGGTTTCTCCAGTACTTAGTTCAATATAAGTAGTTGTATAACCACTAATGTGTGTTGGCTCAAAAATTGTGAATTGTAGAATCGAACGATTGTTATTCTCCCCAACTTTAATATACAACATAATCACTCTTATTGTAGACAAATCATCAAATACAAGAGGGAAACTATCTACTTTAACTGGGTCTAACCAACCATCTACTTTATCAATAATCATATAAGAGAATTCAAAACCCGCTAGACGCTCTAAACTTTCATCATCAAGGGTAATTGCAAAACTTGTCTCATCTTCTTGTAATTCATAATACACATTTTGACCGTTAGGATTATTATAAACAGCATCATTGATACCATAAATTACTTGATTAACAAAGTTAACCTCGAATTGCATTTCATATAGCACACCATTAGCATCAGCATACTTTTCAAGGTTAGTATTAACTTCCCTATCTACAACATAGAAGTGATAGGTTTTGTCAAAATCAAGAAACTCATAATACCCCTCGATAATTGTCCAAGACACATCACCATTATCGCTAATCATATCAAGCACAAGAGCATATCTTTCTCTAATGGTGAATTGCATTGTTGCATACTTGGCAACCTTGTTAATACCATAGCTAATATCTTCAATTTCGGTATCTCTTCCATTTAGTTGGAAGCTATCGAAGATAATCAATTTTAGTTCAATATCAAGGGTTATCAAATACTCACTATATCCACCCTCAAGTTCATATCTATCTTGGTATTCTTCTACGATAGAAACTTTGACATAGACAGTATGATTACCTCTATCCAAGACTGTTGGTATTACTGCCGAATACTCACCACCGTTTGAGTACTCAATTTTTAAATACTCGGCTGAGGCAATAGCAACTTCAACTTCTCTGCCGGTATACTCAAGCACTGCTGAGTAAGTAATATTATTGTCGTTTTGGTTAGTTTTGTCTGCAGAGAAATCAAACTCTAAATCAGCAACCTCAACAACAATTCTCACAATACTAAATTCAATCTCGGTAATAGTTGCAGGTGTATAGTTATAGTTATCTGCATTATAGTTAAATTCTGCAACAACCTTATAATCTCCAACGGCAACAATCTCTGCACTAGCATCTAGTTCTTCATATACTCCGCCACCATTTTTCTGATAATAGGTGTATGCAATATCAAGACCAACAATTTCACTAGTAAAGGTTGGTTTTAATGAAACGCCACTATACTCAATCTCCTCACCATCTCTAACACTCCACACAAGAGTTGAAGCATCAATATCTCCTTTAACAATTTCAAAAGAGAACGCACCTACCCCGTTGTAATTAAGGATAGTGTAGTTATTATTTTCTCTAACTAATTCAGCTGTTGCATAATAAGAACCAACAGCAATAGGATTGTCAACTTTAGTATTAGAACCATTATTTAGAACATATTCATAACGAGCTCTAACACCAGTAGGAAGATTAACAATTACTGGAGTAAATGCTACATTTGGATTATAGGTTCTTGTATCTTCTGTTTGCCACTCTTCTATATAATCTATCAAATCAATCACTTTGGCAACAACAGTTAGAGTTCCGTTAACAAATGTAATATCATAGTTATTAGACCTAAGTGTACTGTCTTGAATATTGATAGCATAAGTTCCTATATTGCCACCATAATGATAGGTGTATTTATAGATAATTTGTCCGCTAAGCACACTCATATTTTCGCCACTTGCAAAGCCTGTTACCTCTGCAATTCCATTATGGATTGGAATATCTCCATAAGTAATTGTATTGTCATTAGCTTTAACAGTAAGTTTTAGCGGAGCAATTCTCCAATTAAATGTTTTCACTTCAGTAAAGTCATTGTAGTTATCTGTATCTGAACAACCAATAGTAACAGTACAATGATATAGGTTTACATCTTTACCTGTATTACCAACAATTTCTTTAACCTCTGCGCCATAAGGCAACTCAGTAAATGCAACTGTTTGAACTACTCCATTATAAGTTAATTGATTACTTACATAAGAATAACCGCTAACATCAACATCTGCCCTTATAATCTCCCAGTCTAAATATAATTTTGGAATAGGACTATAGTTGGTTGTATCAACATAAGATAGAGATATTTCTGCTGTATAATTACCAACATTTCTTGTTGTCTTGCCATCTTTATCCATAACAACATTTGTTACACTTACACCTGTTGGCAGACTTGAAGTTTTTACAGCAATCTCTTGCACCTCTCTATTAAATACAAGTTCACTCTTGACAAGTGTAACACTTGAAACATCTACAGCATTTTTAACAACCTTTAAAACTCCTGTTCCATAACTAATATTATAGTTATCTGAGGTGTATCCACTAACCGAAATTGTATAACTTCCAACAGGACTAGTGGTTGTGTAATCGCTTGTAAATATTGGAGAACCACCAAGCACCTCAAGAGTATCTTCGCCCACAAAACCAAATGTAAGAACTCCATTATACTCTGGCTCTTCGGAATATTTAACACTAACATTCTCAGGCTGAATGTATAAGTCTCTTTTCTCTACAGTCAAAGTTCCTGTAACATAAGAAATGTCATAGTTGTCAGAAGTATACCCTGTTACTCCAATATCATAAGTTCCTGTATTATCAAACTGCTCATACTCGCACGAGAATATAGGCTCTCCAATCAACGAGCCAAATCCCTCAAAATCAGCAAAACCCTCTGCAGTAATTCCGTTAGAAGCGTTCAAATTTTCACTAGTAAAGTTGTCACCATAAGTAATAGTATAATCAACCGCAGTAATCACAAGCGAAGCCTTCTCAATCTCCCAATAAAGAGTGATTGAACCAGCATCAGTATTATAATTTGGGTTGTTTCCAATGTACTCAAGGTTAATTACAATCTCATATTCTCCAGCATTGACTTCATTATTACTACTTTCATTATCAACACCAGCACTTCTGACATTGCTATCAAGATTAGAATAGTCCAGCAAAACATAATGCAACATTCCGTCATAAATAAAAGAATTGTCTCTAACGAAGTTAGTTCTAGTTCTATCAAAGTCAATAGTTCCAATATTTGTATAAGTACCTTTCTCAATCTCCCAAGTAGTTGTAATCGGCTCAACATAATAGTTCTCTTTTCCCTCTCCAACAACCTCGAAGTTTACTACAACTTCATACTCTCCAGCATCAGTACCAGTAGTTTCTCCAGTAATATCTGTTATCACAACATTAGATGGAAGAGTAATATTGTCCAACTCAGCAGTTTGCTCGGTTTCATCATAAGTTTTTGTTACGAACGCAATCTCACCAACATTAATTAGCGCAGGACTAATTGTCCAATTTAAAGTCATATCAGGGATAGACTTATAATTACTATTGGTGCAAGTGAAACTTGCAGTACAAGTATATGTGCCGGTATTGATTGCGGAGTATTCTCCACTATAACTAACCACTACACCCTCTGGCAAATCTACAATCTCTACAGTTTGTTCCTCGCCAGTATAAACAAACTCGCTATCATAGTTCCAATGTAGACTACCACTAAAGTCTGCCTTTGCAACCTTAACTCTAATTACAATAGGCTCAAACTCACCATAACTAATAACAATTGTGTAATTGTTTACAGGAGTTTTGTCATAACTTTGCGGAATTGATGATTGATATGTAAAGCCATCAGAATTTCCGCTCTTCTTAGTCAACTCCCTAGTCTTGCCATTATCAAGTTCGGCAATTACTTTAAAGTCGGAATACTTCAAATCAACCTTGTTACCATAAACAACATTAATAGTATCGTCTGTCAAAGTGTAATTTTCGTTCACAAGTTCAACCGAAATACCTGTAATGATAGCATCTTCATCATCACAACTACACACAGGGAGCATAAACATACCCATTATTAATATAACAAAAGACGAAAGCCAAAAGCCTAATTTCTTCATATAACCTCCCTCGCCTAGTAAACCTTAGTTTTTCTTTTATTATATACAATATAATAAAGTTTTTCCAAACAATTTTGCTTTAATTATAATTTGTAACCATTGAGTACCTTTGAAATATCTACAACAAAAAAAGACCCGACATTGTGTCAGGTCATAACAATTAATTAGAAGTTAAAGGTTTTGAACCTATCCTCTTCTTCTTGTCTTTCTCTTTCTTCGGCTTCTCTTTGTTTTCTAAGTTTCTTACCCATCTTAGTATTATAGTTTTCTTGCAAGAAAGCTATATCTTCCATATCAAGTCTAGTGTAACCATCTAATTCTTGAAAACCAAACTGCTTTAAATTTTGCCACATATTAACATAAGCAAACATAGCAGTGAATCCAACATAACTCATATCTTCATCATAATAAGCAGATAGAGTATTAATAGAAGCAGACAATGGATTAGTCGACTTAATGTCAACTGTAATATCTAATACTAGGTCATCTTCTAATTGTTTTAGTCTTGTTTTTTTGTCGTTGATGATAAATGGTATAGCACCAGTTTTCTCGCTATATCCCCAATGCACATCACGAGCATTAAATTCAAAATTTTTCATATTTTCCCCAATCCTTTTTGGAATTACCCAAAAGTATTATACCATATCTCATAACAAAAATCAATACCCCTACCTTTTCTAACTTAGGCACAAAAAAACCTAGTACTTTTGTCTAGCACTAGGTGTGTACTTATTAGAAATTGAAAGTCTTTACATAAGCCTCTTCATATTCCCTGTCTAGTTCTTCTTGAGTTGCTCTTCTCTTTCTCTCAACAGACATAGCTCTATCATAGTTCTCTGTTAAGAACTTGATTTGGTCCATATCTACAGGTAGATTGTAACCAGCCTTCTTAAGACCAAATTGTTGAACCTTTTGGAAGAAAGATACTTCTGCTAACATATCGGCAAAGTTAACAAATTGCATTTCTGTATCATAGTAATCACTAAGAGTATTAAGTCCTGCAATTGCTGGATTGCTGTTTTTGTTTCTATCCAAAATCTCTAAAACAAAACCATCATCTAATTGCTTAACTCTAGTGTTTCTCTCATTAACAATAAATGGAATAGCACCAGTCTCCTCACTGAATGCCCATCTAACTTGACCAATCTTCAATACCATAATTTTTACCCCCATAATCCCATATTTTTGATTATCCAATTATAGCATAGAGATTATCCAATTGCAATACCCTTTTTGAAATTTTTTTGAAAAATTTTTACCCTCAAAAAACCGCATAAATAAGAGGAATATTTTGCATTTTTAACAGTCTAATTATAGAGAAGAGTTCCTTTAATAGACAAGAGTATTTTATTATGTTATAATACCTCTAAATTTCACTGAACAGTAGAGGTAATTATGCTAAGAGTTTTGTTCATTTGTCACGGAAACATTTGTCGCTCACCAATGGCAGAGATGCTATTTAAACATATCGTTAATAAGAGCGGTCTAACTGAACACTTCTATATCGACAGTGCCGGTACTAGTGATGAAGAAGCAGTATATCACTCAGGTATTCATAGAGGCACAAAAGCAGTTCTTAAAGAAAATAATATACCTTTTAGCGAACACTACGCTAGACAAATAACTACTGCAGATTATAATGACTTTGATTACCTAATCTGTATGGAAGAATATAATGTACGCAATCTATCTTATATAATCGGCAAAGACACCGAACATAAGGTCCATAGGCTATTAGACTTCACGCCCCACCCAAAAGATGTTGATGACCCTTGGTATCACCGCAACTTTGACAAAACCTACAAAGAAATACTATATGGTTGTGAATGTCTACTAGAGCATCTAAAAAAATCAATTTAACGAAAAAAGAACGACTATCTCAGCCGTTCTTTTATTATTAATTATTATTAGTTAGTTGTTTGTACTTAGCCTCTAATGTAGAGAAGTCTACATTATCATACTCAAATTCTGCGTAGCAGTATGAAGAAGTAATTTCATTATCGCTAATTCTTTCGCATAGAGAATATTTCTCTGCCTTTTGAACCAAGTTGTCTTTTACAACAATATCAAACCTTTGTGTGTAGAAATAATTTCCACCAGCAGTTTCATACTCTAAGAAGCAAGTGAATTTGTAAGAACCATCTTCTTGTTCTGTAATATCGTAGATATCTTCTTGTGTACAATCAGAGAAATCAATAAAGTCTAGTAGGTCTCCACCGATTGTAAATTCAGTAGTGTCATCATACTCCAATTCCATACTTTCATTATCTGTATTCCAATAATGGTAAATATCATTATTGTAATCAGCAACAACACTCAAAGTCCACTCACCCTCTTCTTCGTAGTTTGTGCACTCAAAAAATTTAACACCATCTTTTAATTTATATTTAAGTCTTTGGTCGCAAGGTTGGTCGGCTTCTTTCTTCTCAAAATATCCATCATACTCAGTTCCACCAACTTTGATTTGAACTTGCTCAAGTAGACCTAACTTAAAGGCATTGTTACTAAGAACAATCATTTCATAAGCATTTTGTTTAGACAATTGTTTGTTTTGCTTTTCAACCAAAGCAACTATTTGGTCTGCTTTATTAACAACTTTATCTATAGCTGCCTGTTGTTCATCTGACATAGCACAACCAGTCAAAGTCATCGCACCAACCAATCCAAAACCTATACCTGCCAAAATTCTTTTTGTTTTATTTTTCATTTCTATTCCTCCAATATAACGAGTACAAACTACTCCTTTTTATTAAAGTATATTATATTATTTTTTTTTGTCAACAAAAAAAAGATAGCGTGTTTACGCTATCTTATTTTTATTACATACCTTCTTCCTCAAAATCTACTGTATTATCGACACTTGAAACACTCTCAACTGCATCTAAAACATTTTCAACTGGAGCATTATTATGTAGCGCATCCCCTTCTGCAGTTATTGTAGGCTCAGCCAAACCATACTTAACTAACACATCACGCTTCTTGGCCTCTAGTTTTTCTTGCAAATCAGCCATCATAATCTCAACTTTCTGCAAAAGTTCATCATTAGGCATAGTACTTGAATAATCTGCTTTAGCAACACCATATTCATTGACCTTGACATCACCACGAACAAAACCAAGAGACTGTAGTAAACTTGAGAATTTATCTGCCAACACCTTTGGTGTGTAAAAATTCTCTTCTTCAAGTTCCTCAATTCTATTGATAAATTTTTGTTCTTCAACAACAGTAATTGCTTGTCCTGCATTATTTCTTATACTATTTATTACACCAATCTCATAATCACTTAGTCTAAGACGGTCATATTGAACCAAACTTTTCAAAGCAGTCAAAGGAGCAGTCATCTCTTCCTCTCCGAAGAACTGTAATGCAGTCACATCTGAAGGCATCACTCCTCTTGGTGTAAATTCTCTATACATAAATTTAGCATTAACCATAATATTACCTCTCTTTTATTATTACATTCCTTCGTTGTTTTGTTCATTAATATTAGAAGCACTTTCACCATCAACTAAACGAGCATAAGTTTCATCAATTTGTTGTTTGTGTGCCTCAATCTCAGTGCCTAGTTGTACAAGTAATTCTTCCATACTTGACATAAGTATATCATCTGGAGTAGCATTCTCTAGTCTAATACCCTCTTTGCCACTCTCAACTTCAACAAAACCCAACCCCTCAAGCACTTGTTTCTTTTGAGGCAACCCAAAAGACTTACTATTCCATTCGGCCTCTTGGTCTAGGTCTACTTTCTCATCAATTAGAGTAGTTTGCCTATCAGTCAAGTCGTTTAGTCTACCCTTCAAGGCTTTATATTGTTTGTAAGCTTGAATTAATCTAAACACAAGCATTTTATCTTTCTTAAGTTCTGTGAGTTTTTGCTTAGTATTAGCAATCTCTCCACTCACTTTTTGAATTCCTGGTGCTACTACACCATACAAAGCATAGTCTGCAGTATTATGAAGAAATTGTTTAGCACTCAAAACCTTTTTTATAGTTTCTACTACATTTTCGCTTCCTTCGAATTGAATGTCTCTATTATCAATAAATGCCTTAACCATAAAATAAAATCTCCTAATATAATGACCACACTATACTAATTATATTATACTAGACAACCACTATACTGTCAACAATAATATTTTTTTAAAAACCCCAAAAAGCACTCTATAACACTATTTTTCTAGTAAGAACACAAAAAAACAAGAGACCTATACCTCTGGTCTCTTATTTTTTATTTATTTGAAGTCTTTCTATAATCCCAGAAAGCGCTTACAAGAGGAGTAAAGCCTAGGTCTTTTAGTTTGCTATAAGTAACTTCTTTATAATTTTTCTTGGTATGCCTACCTGTAGCAATATACCTTAGATTTTCCTCCAAGAAGTTGTCTATTATCTTTAGGCCTTTGTCTGTTGTAAGAATTGGAAAGAACCACCTTGACCAAGTTAGTTCAGTAGTCTTATCTATTCCATAGAATTTTCTATTGAACACTTTGATAGTTGCTTTAACCGCATTCTCAGTAGTAGCACCCTTTCTAAGTTTCCAACGATATAGCGCCCTACATTTTCTTCGAATTTTGCCTTTAATCTTCTTAATAGTACCACTAGACAAATCGACCTCTCTATTATGACAACTAACACCCAGAAACTCCCAAGCCTCATCTGGAGTATAATAATTCTCTTTCTCGGAATTTATCTCAAGTTTGTTATTAGAAATGTAGTTATGCAAAATCTCCACATAACTATCTAGTTCGCTTTTGTCCTGACTAAATATCACAATATCATCACTGTACCTAGCATATGTAATATTGTTATCATAGAAATATTTATCCATTTCCATAAGATATATATTAGCAAAAAAAGCAGATATAGGCGTTCCTGCCATACCACCCATTTTCTCAACCAAAACTTTATCTTCAAATACACATTTGTCTTGAGTAAGAATTTGATTAAAGAACCACATAAGTTCTTTATCCTCAACTACTTCCTCCAACTTTCGTAACAAAATAGTTGTATCTATACTATTAAAGTAATTATGTATATCTACCTTATAACAATATACTCCTGTCTGTCTAGTTAAAGTGGCAAGAGCCTCTTTGGTACTATAATTCTGCCTAAAGGAATATAGGTTCGGAGCAAACAAACTATCGTACCTATGTAGTAGATATGCCATTAATTTTAGTATTAAATTTTCATCTTGCGAAAAGGTATAAACAACTCTCTTTTTGATCGAGCCCATTTTGTTGACCATTAATTTCTCCGGCAGAGAGAAAGAATATTCGCTCTTGCAGAGTTTCTCCACTTTATCAATATACTTTTCGTTA
This sequence comes from Clostridia bacterium, assembly GCA_045614835.1. Classification (GTDB taxonomy): domain Bacteria; phylum Bacillota; class Clostridia; order Christensenellales; family UBA1242; genus UBA11490. The sequence goes on from JAZLDP010000026.1 coordinate 12,424, forward strand.
TCAATAAAGTCTCTTAATTCCTTTTCTTCATCAAAAAACAAAGTACCCTTCTCTAACTTATACTTTAGAAAAGAGTACCATATTTCTTTATCTTTTAAATTTTCTAACAAATTCATTATGTCCTCAAATATATGTAAATAGTAAAGGAAGAAAATGCTTTGAAATGAAGCAGTGCTTCATACCTGACTGAACATAAAGATGGTCATTCGCAACACCTTTTTATAATCCCTATGCTTCGCCACACCACGAATACAAAGTTTAATTCTTTCTTTGTGTTTCTTCCTTTGCTAATTACGACAATACTCTTTATAAACTTTCCCTAATTCTAGTGATTACATAATCATCGTGATTTGGGAAATGTTCAAAGAAGTTTAGGCATCTAATGCCTCTTAATTCACAAGCTCTTTTAGCATTAACGAAATATTTATTTCTATCGCCATTATGTTTTGTGAAAAGGATAGTTAATACTAATTGGTCGCCTCTGAAGAAAGCCAAGTTATATGGTCTAGCCTCAACAGCAGCAGGGTCAATATAACGAGCATCATAGTTCTCGATAATATTAAATTCTCCACCAAAAGTATTCTTTACTAAATCAACGAATTGCTCTTTAGTCTTGTAGGTAGACACATCTTCTGTTACATAAGGTCTCTTTTTTCTACCTCTGAATAGACTAATAATTCCGCCGATAATAGCACCAATATTAAATGTTATTCTCATTTCTATTCACCTCTCCATACTTGCAATTTATCACACACCACAAAATTTGTCAACAAAAAAACAATGAGCAACAATTTAGCCCATTGTTGAAAATACACTCTTATTATATTTAGTAGTTCTTTATACTGCACAAATATTAATTCTGGTTTCATTATTATGTTCGTTAGTTATATAGAATTTGTTAGCATTAGAAAATTCTAGGTTGGACAAATCCTTTTTAAACTTCACACTAAAGAATAGTCCTCCCTTACTACTAGTCAAAGACAAAATATTATCACCATACTTTTGTTTCAGTTTTGACACCTGCTCATTAAGTAACTCTCTATAAGTAGAGACTTTTGCTTTAACAACTTTCTGTAGGTCATTATTCTGCAAATAATCTAAAACAACATACTGCGAAAACAAAGAAGTACATAAATCAAAACTCTCTTTGAAAGAATATAGTGTAGACAGGCTCTCGCTAGAAGCCAAGACATAACCGACATTAATTGATGGGCTGATATACTTAGAAAATGTCCCTAAATATATAATATTTTTACCCTCATTGAGTTGATACAAAGTTTTATATTGATAGTTGGTAAAGTTAATTAGGCTATAAGGGTCATCTTCTACAACCAGTAAATTGTATTTATTAATCAGTTTCAAAAACGCCACCCTATATTCATTATCCCAAGCATAGCCAGTAGGATTATTGAAAGTCGGTGTTACATAGATTAACTTCGGTTTATATTTCTCAATCTTATTTTCCAAATCGTTTAGTTCAAAACCATTTTCGTGTAATTCTACACCTACCAAATTAATATTTCTTTTCTTGAAACATTCTATTGCTCCGAAGTATGTGGGTTGTTCTATAAGGACACAATCCCCCTCTTTAAGAAGTGCATAGGTTATTAAATTAATTGATTGCTGAGAACCACTAGTTATAAGCATATTAGTGTAGTCGATAGAATAATTCCAGCAAGAAGCATAGAATTTGCTTATTTCCTCTCGTAGTTCCCTTAGTCCTTTTGGCGAAGTATATGTATTGAAATTAACACCACTACTCACAACTCTTGTAATGCTTTCTTTAATTCCCTTCTCATCAATTATATTGTATATCCCTGAGGACTTATTAACCATAACTATTTCCTTTCGCAAATGTACAAAGCACTCTTGCCATTGTCTTTAATTTTAATATCAAAGTACGGAGATAATAATTTTAAATAAGTTTCTTCAGATATCCAATCGAATATTGTAAAGTGTGGTTCATACCCTTCACAAACTTGAATATGATATACCTTATCTTCAACTAAATATGATATTTCTAGATAATGTATTCCATCTATCTCATACTCTTTTATCATAGGTTTTGAGGTTGGCTTACTAGAGAAAGTATTGAAAACGAATTTCCCACCCTTTTCAATAATATTACTAAACTTCTCAATATCAATATTCAATAACCAATAATTAATTGCTTGTTCACAGAATACTTTTGTGAATTTTTCTTTAGCCTCAGTTACGAATTTCTCTATAGAGGTGTTATAGACCTCAATTCCTAGAGGCGTTAAATCACTCGGTATCATATCTTTTTCTTGGTCAAGATAACTAACCTTGTCACATACTTTTTTCAATTCTCTAGTTAATCTTCCATTACCCCCACAAATGTCTAAAACTTTATCACCATTAGTTACACTCGCCTCATCTATAAGGTATCGAACCCCTTTATCAAAAAATCTCTTATATAACTTTTCATAAACACTATAATGCGGATATTTCATAATTACCTCCTATATCAATTCGCCCTTGTCATCAAACAAACAAAATACTCCGTGATGCTTAATATTAAAAGACTGTTGTATATCTCTTATACTATCCCTAATAGTTCCAGGGAACGCATACTCCAAAGACATCAAGTCCTTATCAAACTCACTATTTAAATGCACTATAACTTTTACCTTTTTGTTATTCTCAAATAGATAATCTAGAAGTGGTGCATTAAGAGTAGCCTTACTTCCCAAAACTTTTACTAAATGTTCTTTATGGTCAACACCCAAAACCCGGGTATAATCATCTAAATTTTCCTTTCCTCTAATAGTGGTTATAAATCCTTTAGATGTTCTCACCGCAATACTACCGAAGAAATATTTCCCGCCATATACTTTCTTGGATAGCACTTGTTTGTATAGCTCTAAGTAGTTATAAAAAATCTCTAAATCTTCACCCTTAACTTCGTTATCAAACTCAGTAAAAATAGTTTTGTAGTAGATGTCTTTCTTAGCCAAATTCAAAAACCCCAACTCATCATCAATCTCAAAAAGACTTTTTTCTTTGGTTAGAACTTTTAATATTCCTCCAATATCTAAGATAACAAATTGCCACTTGTTTAAAAGCAACTCTCTATATATTTTGTCTATCTCAATATCATCTTCATTACTCAAAAACACTTTTTTATAATCAAGCATCTTTTAACATTTCCTTTATCAACTTTTCTGCAATATCTTCTTTATCATTAGCGATAACATAATCTTCTTTGGTCTTAAGAATAAACGCCTTATGTTCACCCTGCCTAATATTGTTTAGGTCGTTAGCAACAACCAAATCACAACTATTTTTCTCTTTCAAATCATAAGCCACTTGTAATAGTTTATCTTCACTGACTTTATCTAGAAGTTTAAATCCTACTAGATAGGTCTTGGGGCTTAGGCTTTTTATTATAGAAATAACCTTAGGTGTTTTCTTTAATTTAATTATCAAATTCTCATAATTAGAAGATATTTTGTCTGCAACTAGTTTACTATCAAAATTAATAATTGTTTTTAAAGTATCATTATTATCATTAATTGCCTCTGCCAAAATCTCGGCTGTTGTAACATAATCTACCGTATAATCAGACACCGCCATAGAGTGTATGAAATAATCGATTTTGTTATCAATCAAGAGCTTTCTTATAGCAACCTCCAAGTCGGTAGTATCTACAATTTCTATAACCTCTATTTTATTACCAGTAGGCTTAATCGAATTTTTAGAACATACATAATATATCTTCTCAATCTTATCACCTTTCTTCTCAAGTAACTTTGAAGCAATCACACTCCCCAACTTACCAGAACTACTATTAGTTATTTTTCGTACATTGTCTATCCTCTCACTAGTTCCACCTGCAGTAATTACAATCTTATACATTACTTACCTCCAATAACTTTTGTATTTTGGCAATAATAGTTTCTTTGTTTGCTAGTTTGCCAATAGCTCTATACCCACAAGCAAGATTTCCCTCAATTGGTTCAACAAAGTCGTAACCATACTTCCTTAGTTTAGCGATATTATCCTGAACAATAAGGTTATTATACATTTCGTTATTCATAGCAGGAGCAAACACTACTTTTGCCCTTGTTGCCATAATAGTAGTCGACAGCATATCATCAGCAATTCCGTTAGCCACTTTACCGATAATATTAGCAGTCGCAGGAACAACTGCTATTAAGTCTGCTTTTCGAGCCAAACTAATATGCTCAACTTCTATATGCTCTTTTTTCTCAAACATATCAACCACAACCTTATGCTTAGAGAGTGTTTCAATTGTTAGAGGTGTTATAAACTCAGTCGCATTTTTAGTCATTATCACCTCAACATTTGCCCCCTCTCTAACTAAATGAGTAATAACTTCACACGCCTTGTAACAAGCGATACCACCAGTAATTCCAATTACTATATTTTTACCTTTAATCATCAACTTTCCCTCCTGTTCATTTAAAGTATATGCGAAAGTTGTTGATAAGTAAAATACATATATGTTATAATGGCTATAAGGAGAAGTTATAATGAATATCAATCTAGAACTGTATAGAATATTTTATGTTGTAGCCAAAAACAACCATATGACCAAAGCAAGTGAAGAACTATTTATATCTCAACCTGCCATTTCTCAAGCAATCAAAAAACTAGAAAACCAAATCGGCGGAACTTTATTCTTAAGAAGCAACAAAGGTATGGAACTGACCGAGGAAGGCAAGATGCTATACGAACATATCAAAGGAGCACTTGAATTAATAGACAATGCTGAGAACGAATTCACCTCTTTTAAAGATTTATCAAAGGGAGAAATAAAAATTGGCTGTTCAACAACATTAACCAAACTCATTTTGCTTGATGCACTGAAAGACTTCCATACTGATTACCCTAATATTAATATAAAGATAGAAAACAATCTAACCAGTCATTTAATTAACGAACTAAAATTAGGCAAACTGGACTTTGTTATTTTCAACGAAAGCAATATCAAAGAAACTAATTTAAAACTCCAGAAACTCAAAGAACTAAAGCAAGGCTTCATATATAATCCAGAATACTTCCAAGACACAATCAATTCTTTTGACAACCTAAACAACTTCCCTCTAATTCTACAAAAAGATGAAGCGAACAGCCGAAAACTACTTAATCATATCGCACTAGAGAATAACACTTTACTTAAACCCTCAATGGAAGTAGTCAGCCAAGAACTTGTTACCGAGTTTACAAATATCGGTCTTGGAATAGGATTTACAGCAATTGATTTAGCCAAGAAAAAATACCCGCACCTAAAGGAATTATCTATAAACGAAAAAATTCCTAATATGCAGGTATTCCTAGCAACTAACAAATCAATATCCCTAACCTTTGCGAGTAAAACATTTATAAAATATTTATAAAACAAAAAGCCTCGAAAATCTCGAGGCTTTTTATTTTAAATTACACCACTTAAAAAACACACATTTGAATTATTTTAATTGATTACCTTTAAAAGCATCAATCAAATCTTTATAATAAACACTAGCCCATTCTCTTTGACGAAACTGTTTTCCTTCAAAATATCCTCTATCTATAAGAAGTTGTAATGCCCTTTTTTCACATACAGACTTTGAATTTTGAGAACTTTCGTTAAACCATACAAATTTAATTTTCCCCTCTTTCTCAAGTTTTTCAAATTCAACCCCAATATCTTTAATCTTTTCACAACCAATTATATCTACAGCTTCTTCGCTTACCACTTCACAAGGGTCACCAGTAGCATCAGTAAATTTCTCTGCAGGAAGATAATAACAAAAACTAGACTTCCCCCAATATCTATTTTTTAATGCATTAGGATAAGCTTCATAATATATAGGAACACCATCATTTCCATCTACCATCCAACCATCAAACATTCCTTGACCCTTTGCCGCAAAGAATAGTACTGTTATTATATCTTTGGTTGCATACACATAAGGTTTTCCGTGTTTACACTCAAAAGGCTCTAGTCGTGTAAGCCCTGCTTTGCTACTTCCGTGATATACAATATTCTGTTTATCCATTTATAATCTCCTTATTTTTAGAATATATCACAAATTAACCAAATTCAAAAATAAATTATAAAAACTATCCTAAACTATTTAACTATCTAATATAAATATAATGTTTGTTTATTAACAATGTTATAAAATATAAACTATTTAAATTTATAATTTCAAAACAACAAAAAGCCTCGAAAATATCGAGGCTTTTTTATTCCAATTCAACCACTTAAAAGCGTTTTAGGTGTCCGAGGGAATCGCAACCCTCGGCTCTTTTTGCAACTTTTTGGAGTTCAAAAAGTTGATATCTAATTACTCTCCAACATATGGAAGAAGAGCCATTTCTCTTGCTCTTTTGATAGCAACAGTTAATGTTCTTTGGTGCTCTGCACAAGTACCAGTTTGTCTACGAGGAAGGATTTTACCTTTCTCTGTGATGTATCTCTTTAATTTAGCAACATCTTTGTAGTCAACTTCGTGAGCGTGGTCTACGCAGAATTGACAAACTTTCTTTCTAGATACTTTCTTATATTTCTTAGGTGCTACTTTCTCCTCAGTTTGAGCAGGTGTAGCAACAGTTTCCATAATTTCTTCGCTCATAATTTTCTCCTTTTATAGATTTTACGATTACTTTCGTAATTTCATTTTGTAACATTTACTCAAAGTTAGTTATTTACTAAAATGGTAAACCATCATCATCAATTGGTTGTAAGCCACCATCATCTGGCTTATCAATCTTAGTTTGCTCATCTTGAGATTTAGTTGACAAGAACTCTACTTCTTCAGCAACGATTTCTGTAACATATCTCTTTGAGCCATCTGGTGCATCATAAGAACGGCTTTGTATATTACCAACGATACCTACTTTGCTACCTTTCTTTAAGAATTTATGACAATTCTCACCTACACTTCTCCAAACAATAATATTGAAGAAATCAGTTTCTCTCTCGCCACCAGCATTAGCGAACTTTCTGCCTACAGCGATTGAAAATCTACATACTGCAATACCATTTGAAGTAGTAGATAACTCTGGGTCTTTGGTTAAGTTACCAATTAAAATACATTTATTCATAATTTACTCCTTAAAATCTTGCGTTATTTCTAAAAATTAACTTTAGAAAATTTTTGTTAAAAGTAACACTATGCAAGTTGAGTTCGATAGAATTATCTATCTTTTCTTAAACACATTTGTCTAAGAACATTTTCGTCTATTCTCATTAGAGAAACAACATTAGCAGCAACTTCAGCAGTAGCTTCGAAGTTATAAAGTACATAGTAACCTTCGTTCTTGTACTTAACTGGGTAAGCTAACTTTCTTAGTCCCCAAGGATTTGCCTTGTTAACGCTTTCAACTTTACCGCCATTTTTCTCCATAAGTTTAGCATACTTGTCAACAATAGCTTCCTTTTGCTCGTCGCTAAGACTTGCTGAGAAAATTGTAAGCATTTCGTACTTGTTCATATTTTACCTCCTATGGTCATTATCGTCTTAAGGAATTTCACCCTAAGCAGTAGTAAAAACAATTTACATACTTAATTCTCGATTACATAAATTATGCAGTTTTGAACCAAAAAAATCAGCCCAAATTCCACATTATATATATAATCTTCAGTATTATACCAAAAGAAAACTCATTTTGCAAGATTATTTTTGAATATTTTAGAAACTTTTTTGCACACTAAGTTCTATAAATAATTAGAAAAACAGGTCAAAACAATGAAATCGAGTTTAAAAGAGAACATAAAATCCATTCAAACCACCTTTGGCAATTCTAACGAACTAATAGTAAAAGAATTAGAATGCAAAGAATTCTCTTGTGCAATCGTGTATCTTATAGGGCTAACCGACACAATCTCTCTTAGCAAATTTGTAATAGACCCCTTGCTTAGTAGCCAAGCAAAACTAACTACACAAAACGCACCAAAACTACTACCGCTCTGCGAAACAACCGAAGAGAGCGAAGATGAGAAGATTACTTCCGCACTCCTTAAAGGCAAAGGAATTCTGCTCTTTGACAAATCTAACTCAGCATTAGTTCTTGGAATTGACAAATTCAAAGAACGCGCAATAACCGAGCCCCCTACAAGCACAGTACTCAAAGGACCAAGAGCTGGTTTTGTCGAGAGCCTAAAAACCAACCTATCTGTTATCCGAAAAATACTGGCAACACCAGACCTAAAAACACACAGTACAGAGGTTGGCAAATACACACGAACCACCGTTACGATTGTATACATTGACGGTATTGCCGATAAAAAAATTGTGGATACAGTCAAAAAACGCATATCAAAAATCAATATTGATGGTGTTCTTGATAGCCACTATATAGCACAATATCTCGAAGAGAAAAAGTATAGTATGTTCAAACAAATTGGCAATTCCGAGAAGCCTGATATAGTCTGTGCCAAATTGCTTGAAGGCAGAGTTGCTATTCTGGTTGATGGTTCTCCAATGGTTCTAACTGTACCCTTTCTATATATCGAAGATATCCAAAGCAGTGATGACTATTATTCAGACAACACAAGAGCATCTTTCGTTAGATGGGTCAGAATGATAAGCATTGTAATTTCCATTCTCACCCCTGCTCTCTATATAGCAATTATATTGCATCACTACAAAGCAATCCCTCTCAAATTCTTAATCACAATAATCAATACCACCAAAGGACTACCCCTTACACCGTTTGCCGAAATACTATTTGTTCTACTACTTTTTGAAATTCTATACGAAGCCAGTCTTAGAATGCCTAAGTATTTAGGTATGGCACTATCAATTGTAGGAGCATTAATCTTAGGAGACACTGCCGTCAAAGCAGGACTAATCTCTCCACCTGCAGTTATGATAGTTGCTATATCTGGACTAAGTATTTATTGTATTCCCGACCAAGCCCCACAACTGTATCTATTACGATTGCTATTTACTTTTGCTGGAGGAGCTTTAGGCATATTTGGTATTGCTAGTCTTGGAATATTCATAATCCTATACCTATCCGACTTTGATAGTTATGGCGGAGCATATTTTGCACCAATTTCTCCACTAGTAAAAACCGACCTAAAAGATAGTATCGCCAGAACCCATATTACCAAGACCACTACTCGACCTTATTCTTTCTCAAAAAACCACCCTAATAAAGTTAGACAAGGAAAAGCCAAAAATGGAAAAAACAATTTCAACTAATCAAACAGGACTAATATATTGCATCTTCACTATCGCACTTAAGCTATCAGCCCTTCCATCTCTAATGTTTAGTTATTCCGGTAACGATAGTTATGTAGCTTGTCTAATAGCACTCATTATTGATATGTTAGCAACACTGATTGTAATAGGTATAATAATCAAACACCCTGACAAATCTTTCAAACAACTAATTACCGAAACCTTTGGTAAAATAATTAGCGTGATTATTCATTCCCTACTTGTGATATACTTTCTTGCTAAGTGCGTACTGGTACTGCAAGAACTTCACGATTACTTCATAGCAACCCTCTTTGAAGAACTTAACCCCGTATACTTTCTAATAGTTCTAGGGCTTATTATTTTATATGCAACCTTTCGAAATTATAGAGTTATTGGAAGAACTATTGAACTGGTGTTCTGGCCAACAATGTTCGCTCTATTTTTCACTCTACTATTTCCCATCGAAGATATGCAGATAGAAAAACTTTTACCAATCTTTGAACAAGGACCTTACCCTATGTACAAAGCCATCTCTCGCACAACTTTTGCATTCGGAGATTATATGATTTTTATTCCACTAATGAGTAATATCAAAATAGTCAAAAACTCGAAAAAAACTTTAACCCTATATACACTTGGAACAGTTGGTTTCATATTCTCGTTCTTTGTAATATTCGTAGGTTGTTTCGGCAAGTATGCCATCAGCCAAACCCTTGCACTTGGCGAACTACCACTACACAACACTACTCCCGAAACTATTGGAAAATTAGAATGGTTAACCATATCAATTTGGACAATTATTTTACTTATTAATGCTATAATACTTGCACACACTTGTAGGCAAGTTTTTGACAACTTGTTCGGTATTAATGACAAAAAGTGGTCTTGTTACACCATTAGTGCCATACTTATAGTAATTGTTGGTTTGACCTATCTACAGTTAGAAACAATTATACAAATTGCTATTACGCCTGTATTCTCTGGATTATCAGGAGGGCTACAACTAACCATACTAATAATGCTAATTATTGCTAGTATAGTATCTTCTAACAAAACCAAAAACAAAAGCAACACCACACCTATTATAAGGAGAAAACTCAATGCTCAACACAATAGGTAAAATATGGAAAAACAAAGTATTTATAGTACTGGCAATTCTAATACTTATAACCTTTCCAAACACCCTTTATAAACAGTCCGACAAAGACACAACCATTGTCGCCACATCTATTGGAATTGAGAAAAAAGATGATAAATATTCCGTGTCAATTCTTGCGGTAATTCCCAAAGGGGAAAGTGATGTAAACTCCAATCTCGAAATCTTCGAAGGAGATGGCAACACAGTTGCCGAAGCATTAGATAACATTACCTTAGATATAGGTAGGAAGATAGGACTAGCACACTGCGATTGTATTATATTTACTGAAGAAATAATGCAAAACAATCTAACACAAATTCTCGACTACTTCACTCGTACCGCTAACCTATCCACCAATCCAACCCTTATAGCAACACCATCATCAGCCAAGGAACTACTTAACTCAGTCAAATCTAGCAACAACCTTCTCGACCTTAGTCTTAAAAATATTATTAGCAGTCAAGAAGATAGAACACTTCTCAAAAACATAACCCTTGATAGATTTTATCGAGCGTACTTTAGCCCTAACTCCACCTTCACAATACCAATACTAACTACTGACAAATCTAGTGGTTCAAGCAGTAATTCTAGCAGTGGCTCTAGTGGAGGCAACCTACCAGAAGAAAGTAGCGGAGGAAGTTCTTCCGGAAGCAGTCAAGAACAACAAGCAAAAATAAAAAACAATAATCAAATCGCAGTGCTTCGAGATGGGTCAACGATTGGACATCTGAACGAAGATGAACAGTTTATATACAACCTTCTAACAAACCCCTCAGAACACCAAAAGTTTACACTTGAGAATATCAATGATGAGAACTTCAAAAATAGCACCGTTGTATTCCAAGAAGCAGACAAAATTATATTTCCTAAATATAAGTTTGTTGATGGCAAACCCGTTGCCGAATTTAATATATGGTTATCGGTTATGATTGATGAGGCTCGTTCAACCGAAAACAATTCCTACTCCTCAATCAGCGGAACACAAAACTTCCTAACAGATACAATCAAAGAAGAGTTCAATAATCTTGTTCAAGAAAAACTAAAAACAACCAACTCACTTATGCAAGAGAAACGCTACGATATAATGAACCTATACTCTAAATTCAACGCCTACAAATACCGCAAATTCTACAACTACCTACAAACCCTCGAAAATCAAACAGAATATATGACAGGTATGTCTATCAAAATCAATCTAAAACTTAATTATGTTATTTAACACCAACAATAAAATCATTGAACCAAATAATAAAAAATTCCAAAAAAAGAATTAAAGCACAACAGCTCAAATTCTTTTTCTAACATCTTATGTAATTGGTATATTATTGTTCTATCAAATCCATAATACTCATATCCATAAACTCAGCTATTTGAAATAATGTATAGCACGAAGCTTCTTTATTCCCTTCTAAGACATTAGCCAAATGCCTTCTACTCACATTACAAAGCCTACAAAACCTATACGGCTTAATATCATATTTGTTCATAAAATTTTTAATCAATTCAGTCTTAATTCTCATAAAATATCCTTCTTTATACTTAAATCAATTATATAACGACAAATGTCGTTTATCAACTATTTTAACGACATTTGTCATAAAATAAAGTTGAGGATTATATGATAAACAGATTTGCAGAGAGATTAAAAGAATTAAGAATAGAAGCAGGTTTAACACAACAACAATTGTCCAAAGCCTTAAAAGGAACTATAACACCTTCCGCTATTGGACTATGGGAACTTAAGAAAAGAACACCTAATTTAGATGCCGTTATTATTTTGGCAGAATATTTTGGCGTGAGTTTAGACTATATTTCAGGTAACGAAGATTAAATTAAAGATATCAAAATTATAGCCTTTTCTGAAATTAAAAACTTTATATAAGAATAATAAAAAGTTGAAGAGTAGATACCCACTCTTCAACTTTTTTGTAATTTCATTTTTTACTTTTGCTATTATTTTCCATAATTAGCATTGTTTCTTTGAACTTCTAACATTTTGTCAAAGTCATCATCATCGGCACTTTTGTTTCGTTTTATCTCGCCACACTTATCACACTTGTATACTATTATATAACCCTTCTTGCTAGATGGCTCAACCGAAACTGGTACAAGATTTCCTAGACAAGTATTAGCCCTATCTCCAGGAACATTGTCTATATGTATAGAATATAGACACTTAGGACAATGGTCTCTACTAGTATACTTAAGAGGACTAACTTGATGACCACAATGCCTACAAACAAATCCATTATCGTTCTTAATCATTTCTTGTCCCTCACTTTGTAGATATATCGGGCACAAGGTTGTGCTACACTTGAAGCAGTAATCAAACTTGCAGCTTCCTTGACATAATCATCAATTAAACCGTGTTCTCTGTAACTATAATACTCTCGTTTTCCCTCACCAATTATTATGTGGTCTAGCATATGACAACCTGTTATAGCAAGTGTAGTAGTTAATGCTCTAGTAAACTTATCATCATTTGCAGATGGTGTTGCCTTACCTTTAGGGTGATTATGTGCAACAATTATACTACTAACCTTAGATTTGTTCATCTTCTCAACAATCGTTCTTATAGAAACATTAGCCTCGTTATTAGTACCCTCAGAAATCTTCTCCATAGAGACAATCTTATTCTTTGGAGTTAGACAAACAACATACATTTCTTCGACAAGTTTATTAATAAGAAAAGGTTTAACATATCCATATGCACCGGCAGGAGTAATAACCTTAGATACAATTCTTGCCCTATCCGCCTCATAATAATGGAATATATTTCTAAGATTAGCAACAAAATGTGCTGATGCCTGACCCATTCCTTTGACTTCAGCAAGTTCTTCCTCATCTGCCTCTAGCACACCATAAAAAGAACCAAACCTACTAATTAATCTATGCGCTATTTCATTAGTATCTTTGTAAGGTATAGCAAAAGTAAGTACATACTCTAGTACTTGATAATCTTGAAAGTTTTTTAGACCTTCTTTTCTGACTCTATCTCTTAATCTTTCTCTATGCCCTTGGTGTTCGTTTGCCATAACCCTAAAATAATTATTATTTATTGTTCAAATATTTGATACCCTACTTAAGAACCTCCCATCACGAGCATCTTCCTAACATGGTATAAATAATTCAATACATAACTATATTACAACTTTTCTACCCTTTTTGCAACTATGCAAGACATTATTTGTTGACTAGCAAATTCTTTTGAGATAAAATTAGAATGTAAAAACAATTTTTTAAATATATTATTTAAAAGAGTTTCAATTTTACTAAACACAACAAGGAGAATGTTATGGCTTTTAAAATCACTTGTGATAGTAGTGCAGACTTAACCAAAGAATTATACGAGAAAAACAAAATATCTGTAATCCCTTTTAATATCACTCTTGGAGAAGATAGTTTCGAAGATGGCACAAAACTTTCTAACGAAGAAATGTTCGCATACTTTAACGAACACAAAGTATTACCAAAAACTTCAGCTATTAACAGTTTCACTTATGAAGAATTTTTTAAAACAGAGAATACCGAAGATGAAGGACTAATTCACTTGAGCATTAGTTCTAAGATTTCTTCGACCTACAATAATGCAGTTGAAGCAAGTAAAAACTTCAAAAATGTATATGTAATAGATAGTTTATCTTTATCAACTGGACTAGGCATTCAAGTATTATACGCTTGTAAACTAAGAGACAAAAATGTTCCAATCGAAGAGGCTGTTGAACTAATTAACAAAAGAAGAGACCGTGTTCAAATTAGCTTCGTTGTAGACACTCTTACCTACCTTCATAAAGGTGGAAGATGCTCAGCTCTTGCTATGGTGGGAGCCACAGTTCTTGGAATTAGACCATCTATCAAAGTTGCTAATGGCAAGATGGGAGTTGGCACAAAATACAAAGGTAAAATACATAAAATCTTAGATAAGTATATCTTAGACACCTTAGAAGAATTCAACAACCCAGACCCAGAACTATGCTTCTTAACTTACAGTTCTGCAACTGATGAAATGAAAGAGATTGCCCACAACACACTTAAAGAAAATGCCAAGTTCAAAAAAGTGATTGATACTACCGCTGGTTGTACAGTATCTACTCACTGCGGACCAAACACCATTGGTATTATCTACTATAACAATACTGAAGAATAAACAAAAAACAACACCTTATCTGGTGTTGTTTTTTATTCTCTTAAAACTCTAGAACGCCCTCTTCATTAGTCCAATATTCGCCCCTTTCAATAATACCTTCAATTGCCCTATCATCTTCAGTCTCAAATTCTTGAGCAAATATTACTTGGTTAAATCTTCTTTCAGCATCAAGAGTAGCCATAGCCCTCTTATACTTGTCTACACTGATAGTTCCCGCAGCATACTTCTTAGTTAAGCTATCCATAATAACTGGGAGTTGTTTTTGTCTTAAATAGTGTTCAGCAATAATAGAAACCTCATCTTCTAACATTGGAGTAGCATTAGGATTTTCTTGCATTCTAATTCTATGCTCCATTAATAAATGTGCTGGACTTGGGAAGTATCTTGGTTTGCCACCATTATGCTTTCCACCATCAAACACATAAGACTTCGGATAAACATCTTTGCTTAAGAAAAGTTTGTCTTCACTATCATCTCTATAAGTCCTATCTAAAATATGAAGTGTTGGCTCTTCGGTTCTATCAAAATTTTGTTTTCTAACAACTACTCCATTTGGGTCTACAAAATTGTACTGCATTCCAACAATATTAACATCTCCAAACATTGGAGAACCTTTAGCAGTGAAAATATCCTCATAATAGTATCCAGTTTGGACATCAATCTCGTGCATTACACTAGTACCATATGTCATCTTAAGAATTTCGCCAGTATCAGAAATAAGAACATCTCCACATTTAAAGCCAATATCTTCTAGGTCCGAACCATAAGATTTAAGAAGAAGATTTCTTTTACCTCTTTCTGGAGCTTGAGCGCCTACAATAATTAAGTCATCAAGTTCATCATAAGTCAAATCTTGATTAACAGCAGAAAAAATAGTATCTCCTACAAGAATAGCATTATTAGACTTAACTGCTTGTTCTAATTCTTCAATAGTTCTACCTTGCATCTTGTAGATTTTCATACCATACTCTCTAAGAGTTCTGTGTGTATTACTATCACTAACAATAACACCATCAGTCTTAGATGCTAGATAATCAATGAATTTATCATAACCATTTTTCTCTTTAACTCCAGTTGGAGCAATTATACAGGCTAGGTCTGTTCCTGGTATTTGTCTTAGTTTAGGTCTTTCGATATGACTAGTATTCATAAGCACCTCCAAATTCTCGAACTATTTATAATATAGTCCATATTCTTAATTATATTTTAACATACTAATTACTATTTGTAAAGATGCAATAATACCAAATTCCTATATTTATAGCGGTTTTGAAAGAATAAAACAACAGCATCTATCATAACTAACAAGTATAACAATATAACCAATAAAGTTTCGCTACCCACTTTTATTTATTTGAAAAGTGAGCATTATTTTGCTATACTTAATAACGGTACGAGATTTCATATCTATAATGACAATCTCTTACTAATATGTAAGAAAGATTTTTTGAAGGAACGAAAATATGGACATAGCTAAACAACTTAGTATGGAACTAGGTCTAACCCAAAACCATACAAACAACATTATCACTCTACTAGACGAAGGTTGTACAATTCCGTTTATTGCTAGATACCGTAAAGAACTTACTGGTAGTTGTGATGACCAAACTTTAAGAATATTTGACGATAGACTTAAATACCTAAGAAATTTAACCAAGAGAAAAGAAGAAGTCGCTAATCTTATTACCGAGCAAGGTAATATGACAGATGAAATTCAAGAAGCATTGAACAGTGCACTTACTCTAACTGAAGTAGAAGATATCTACAGACCATTTAAACCAAAGAGAAAAACTCGTGCATCTGTTGCTATTGCTAAAGGTCTTCAACCTCTTGCAGACAAAATATTAGAACAAAAACCATTTGACCTAATGGCCGAATGTGCAAAGTATATTGATGAAGAGAAAGGCGTTAAGACTGCCGAAGAAGCATTACAAGGCGCTAAGGATATTATTGCAGAAATGATTTCTGACAATGCTAACCTTAGAAAAGAACTAAGAGAAGCCATTGTAAATAAAGGCTTCATTAAATGTAAGTTTGATGATAGCAAAGAGACTTCTTTCACTTATGAAATGTACAAAGACTACAATTCAGACATCAAAAAACTTCCATCTCATAGAATTCTTGCTATCAATAGAGGCGAGAAAGAAGATGTACTTAAAGTATCCCTAACCCTTAACGAAGAGATTTCTACTACAATGGTAGAAAGCAAAGTACTTAAGAAAAATAGTCCTTTCGAAGAACTACTAAAAGAAGTTTGTCTAGATAGTTACGATAGACTTATCTTCCCTAGTATCGAAAGAGAAGTTAGAAACGAACTAACAGACAAAGCCAATGAACAAGCAATAAAAATGTTCGAAGTAAATCTAAAACCACTTCTAATGCAACCGCCACTAAAAAACAAAGTTATCTTGGGTCTTGACCCAGCATATAGAACTGGTTGTAAGATTGCAGTTATCGATAGTAGTGGTAAAGTACTAGATACTGCTGTTGTATACCCTACCCCTCCTCAAAACAAAATCGAGGACGCTACCAAAGTTCTTACTCAACTAATTTATAGACATGATGTTGATGTTATCTCTATTGGTAATGGTACTGCAACCAAAGAAAGTGAAATATTCGTATCTCACCTTATCAAAGACTTAAATAGAAAAGTTAATTATGCAGTAGTTAACGAAGCAGGTGCTTCTGTATATAGTGCAAGTAAATTAGGCGCTGCAGAGTTCCCAGACTATGAACCAGCACAAAGAAGTGCAATCTCTATTGCAAGAAGATTACAAGACCCACTTGCAGAGCTTATCAAAATTGATGTTAAATCTATCGGTGTTGGACAATACCAACACGATATGCCACAAAACAGGCTTACTGAAGTTCTTAACGGCGTTGTTGAAGATTGTGTTAATACTGTCGGTGTTGACCTAAATACTGCCAGCCCTAGCCTACTATCTTTTGTTGCCGGACTTAACTCTGGCGTTGCCAAAAATATTGAGAAATATAGAATTGAAAATGGCGAATTTAAAAATCGTCAAGAACTAAAGAAAGTATCTAAACTAGGAGACAAAGCATTCGAACAATGTGCAGGTTTCTTGCGAATTGTTGGTGGAGATAATATTCTAGACAACACTGGCGTTCACCCAGAGAGTTATGATGTTGCAATGAAACTCCTTGAGTACTTCAAATTAAACATTAAAGATGTTAAAGATGAAAACCTACAACTTCTACCAAAAATGTTAGAGAAAGAAGGTGTTGACAAAGTAGCAGAAAAACTAAAGACTGGTGCTCCAACACTTATTGATATTGCTAACGAACTAGCTAAACCAGGTAGAGATATAAGAGACAGCCTACCAAAGCCAGTTCTAAAGAGTGGACTACTTGGTATCGAGAACCTAAAAGTTGGAATGGTTATGACTGGCGTTGTTAGAAATGTTATCGACTTTGGTGTATTCGTAGATATATCTGTTCACCAAGATGGACTTGTTCATATTAGTGAAATTAGCAAAGACTATATCAAACACCCTAGCGAAGCCTTGAAAGTTGGAGATGTTGTCAAGGTTAAAGTTATTGGCGTTGACATTGAGAAAAAGAGAATCAGCCTAACAATCAAAGGCGCAGTTGATGATGAATTAACTGAAGGACTATAATAACATTACGAAAAGATGACAAGCAATTGTCATCTTTTTTTGTTTAATCTGCAACAGTATAAATTATAGAAACTTTCACAAACTAACTAAAAAGTATACATATAAAAAGTAGGTTAAAATGAAATCTCCACAAGCCAAAGTTCTCTCATCTAAACAAAAGACTAATAAAATTCTAGCAATTCTTACCCTTATATCCCTAGCAATTGCAGTTGCAATAATCGGACAATTAATAATAGTCGACCACAACACCAATCAAATCGTCCCAGATGGAACTATAATCAATGGCATCAATGTATCTGGAATGACCAAGAAAGAAGCAGGGGTAATTCTCGGAAACAAGTTCGAAGAAAAAGCAGACAAATTCAAATTAACAATTAATAGTGATGATAAATCTTGGACTTTTGACAAAAGCGACTTTGAAGTGAATAGCGATATTCACACCGTTCTTGATGCAAGTGAAAAACGAGCAAATTATCTAGAGAATAGCGAAGCAAGAACAACTCTCATCTCACAATTTGAGAAGTTCGGAAGTTCTGTCAATGTTGCCTTTAATTATATGTTTATAGGTCTTGATGAGAAAATCGAAAGCATAATCAAAGAGGTTGAAACCGAACCAATCGATAGCACTATTACATTTGAACCCACCTCAAAAAAACTATTCAACATTACAGATAGCGTGAACGGACTTAGAGTAGATAGAGCCAAACTATATAAAGATATCAATGAGCAGTTTATCGCAAGTAACAATGTTCAGGTCAATCTTAGTTTTGTTGAAGAGGTAGCCAAAATCACAAAAGAGTACAATAAAACACTTACTCAAAAGATTGCATCTTTTACAACCAATGTTGCAGACAGTACCGGAGGCAGAAAACAAAATGTTCGCCTCGCACTTGAGAAATTCAATGGACTAATACTTGAACCTAATCAAGAAGTATCTTTCAATAGCATTACAGGACCTCACACTCTTGAGAACGGTTACAAAGTAGCAACAATTATATACAACGGCGAATTTACTGATGGCGTTGGCGGAGGAATATGCCAAGCCTCTACAACCCTATACAATGCACTGCTTCTAAGCGGAGTAGAAATCAAAGAAGTTCACAAACACACCCTGCCAGTATTTTATGTACCACTTGCCCTAGATGCTATGGTTAGCGAGTATACTAGTGATTTAAGATTTGTCAACACCACCGAAAACCCAATGTATATCCATACTTATTCAGACAAAAATTCAGTTACCGTAGACATCTACTCAAAACCTAGCGAGTATACCTACAAAACTCGTAGCGAAACAATTGACACAATCAAAGCCGAAGGCGACAAAGTAATAGCAGACACCGAAGGCAAATATTCAAACAAAGTATTATTCAAAGGAGAGTACTTCCGTATTAGTAATGCCAAAGATGGATATGAAGCCAAATCGTATCTTCAAAAGTACTTGAACGGTGAACTTGTAGATGAAACCGAAATTCGACACGAAGTCTACCAGCCTCAAAGAGGCGTTGTAGTTGAAGGAACAGAAACTCTACCAGATGGAATGACTGCTATCGACACTGGCGTTATTATCAACGAATAATTTCTAAAAGGAATTCCTCTAATCTTTGATTTTATCTTAAAAACTAACATCTAAAACAAGCATTTCTAACTTTTTTCTTAGGAGTGCTTATTTTTATCTCTAAATTATAAAAGAATAACTATCGACACATATTGTGTTTTCAACGACCAAATCAACACTAGGCTATGTATAATACACACTGAATATACATATACAAAAATTTGCATATTCACCTAGTTATTCACACAAAAACCTGTGAATAACCCACATAGTTATCAACAATTAGGCACTTTTTGCACCCCTCTTCGAACAATTTTCAAAAACAACATGTGGATAACTCGACTTTTTTATGTGGATATGTG
This sequence comes from Clostridia bacterium, assembly GCA_045614835.1. Taxonomy (GTDB): domain Bacteria; phylum Bacillota; class Clostridia; order Christensenellales; family UBA1242; genus UBA11490. The sequence continues at coordinate 32,446 of JAZLDP010000026.1, forward strand.
GATAACTTTAGTGGATAAGGGGTAAAAATTATACATTTTCGCGTTATTTTATGCAAAAACACATAATTATACATAAAATTTTATAAATATTAGGTGTGGATAAGTGGATAACTTATTCCTAGCACTAAAAACCGCTATAAATGGTACTCAAAAATATTGTCAAGAGAAAACTTAAAAATAATTATCCATTTTCAAAAGATACTTAATTTGTATGCAAAAAACAAATATTCATTTAATTATACATTTCCTTTTTCAAAATAAAAAAGACTAGGCTTTCACCTAGTCAAATATATTATATGCGATTGTATCTACTCAAGATTAGTTCCCTATGTCTATTGGTTTGTGCCTGTATGCTTTTTATTATCTCATTAGTCTTCTCCAATCTCTCAAGAGACTGCTTATACTCAGGAGTTTCTCTAAACTGAGGATTATAACAAAAGTCTAAACAACATTGATGACAATAATAATTCCTTTGTCTAGCAAGTCTATTAAGAAGAGCATAGGTATCTCTAGTGAAGTATGGCGAACTATCCATATTGTCTAGCTGTTCTAGTGCTTGTACAAGTTGACCAAGACCTTTGTATGTAGCTTTGACCTTCTCAAGATTTTCGTAGAAATCTCCACTTGTCATACCTGCAAACATAAGCCTCAAATCATTCTCCATCAATTGATATAGCATAATGGTTTCACCAAGCAAATATTTGTATTTATCAAAAGTATCCATATTCATCTTTTCCCTCATAAAATCATAGTTATATTATTTCAAAATAAACACAAAAACGCAAATTAAATAGCGAGGTATTTATCTAATATTTATTATTTCACTCCATACAATCTTGACAAAACCGCCCTATCACAATATAATTTAAATAAGAAAATATTATAAAAGGAGATGATAATATGATTACAATACCAGAAAGTCTAAAGAAGTATTTTTTATCTCCCAATTACCGCTTAACCGAAGATAACAAATATTACTATCAAGCAAATAGTTATCTAATACAACAAATGAGATGTGGTGTTAAACAAGATGTGGTATCAACCCCACTTATAGGCAAAAAGCACCCTCACTTTTTCCAAATAACCGACAGAACCTGTGATTATGCTTTTGCATCTTCTTGTTGGGATAGTATGAAAGATGATGAAAGGGCTAGAACCATCTACCTACTTATGCAAAAAACCATAAAAGAACGCTTTCCAAATGTCAGCGCTCCTAAACTTCACTTCATTATCTCTCAAGAACTAGAACATATCGACGCAGACGCTATGTTCTACCAAAAGAAAAACTCTAGCGAAGAAGATTTCGTATTTATCAAGCCAGAATATCTAGAGAGCAGTAACGGACTAACAACAGTTAGTCTACTTACCCACGAATTACAACACCACAACGACTTCACACTAATTGATAATAAAATTTTACCTTACTTCCAAGAGCACTACTTACCACCTGTTCCAAGTTATGCATTAACCGAACACATTATGGCTCTACCAATTACTGGAACAATATATAATTATAAAACTAAAAATAACGATACAATAACACCTCAACTCAAAGAGCAAATCCTAATGTTAAAGCATAAAACTTATCCACTTAATAGCGGTTCTAAAATTAGAGATTTCTCTCAAGTCAAAACTCCTCAAGATATGCTTGGGTTAATGGAATTCCAAGCCTATATGAACACACCCCTTGAGAGAAGGGCTTATAAAACAGGACTAGAATGTACCGAAGAAGCCTTAGATAGAAGTATCAATTATGGTATTAAGCAAACTTATGCAGACAGCACCCGAATAGAGCGAATTCGAAACAATGTAATAAATGCCGAGAGAAACGCAGAACAAATCACAAATATTACAGGTGTTTCAATGTCTTACATATGCAATCTTTTTACCGAAAGATATTATTATTCTAGACGCCTACTAAAGACCGCAAATGTCAAAGCAAGAATAACCGCTATTGATGAAGAACTATTAAGACTTGCAAACTGCTTTACACCAGAAAATCCAAAGACACTTTCTAAAACAATATAAAAAAACAACCTATTGAAGAATTACGCTTCTTTAGGTTGTTCTTTTTTTAACTTCGCTTGTTGTCTTTTTAACATTTTCTTTTTTAACTTTTTATCAAATCTAATTTTGCGAATTATCAGCCAAGTGGTCAATACATACAATACTGAGGAAATAGAAACCTCGATAACAATAAGTACCGCAAAAGTATCGGTTGTTTTGATAATCTTAGGGTCTCTAATATCATACTTAATAGTAGTTATATCACCCTTCTCCAAATCTTCATTCCAATAATTAAGTTTTTGTTTATACTTCTGTCCATCAACAGTATAATTAACAAATATTTCGTAATGCTCATCACCATCATAATCGGTATACTGAGCAACAGACACAACTTCCGCCTCAACCTCGGCATAGTATTTGCTTCGGTTATTTTGAAGCACAATTACATATACCATTACTGCAGTAAAAGCAAGAGCAAAGACTAGGGCAACTACAGGTATTGTCCAACCATTTCTAAACTCAAGTTTGGGTTTAATCTTATTAACTTTAGCCTTCTTATCTGCCTCAGCCATACTTCTCACTATATACTTATTTTTTATCATTTTAGCACACTTAATATTATTTGAGCAAGTATTTGAGTTTTATATTCTATTAAAAAAGCCCTATTTACTAGGACTTATACACCTCTTAGGCGTTTTCAAAAGCAGCATCTTTTATTCTGCTATACTCTTCAAAAATATCATCAAATTCGGTAATCCCTAACACACTATGAACTTTGTCAATATGCCAAGGTTTAATATTTTGTTTTTTGAAACGAGGAAAAAACTTCAAAGACATTGAAAAGTGTCTAATAACCGTATCCTCCCTTAACTTGTTTTGCTCATTAAATTTCGATGGTAAAATAAGTTTCTTTTTAGCAAATTTATTAATTGCCGTTTGGTCAGGCAAAAACACTTTTTTCTTTTGACACATATCAAGCGCCTTACTAAGAAGCCTAGTTTTACGAATTTTCTTCATATTCATAAGCAACACTCCCGAATTCAAATATCTAGGATAAAAGAAGAATTTTCCGTAATAATCACGCACTCCTGCAATTTCGTACTTACCAATATCCATATTATACAATTCTGAAATATCTCCTCTTGCAATAATATCAGCATCTAAATACAATACTTTATCTGGAATTTCTACAATGTCTTCAGCAAGTAACCTAAGCAGAGCATATGGTGTATAAAAACTCTCGCTATTAGGTGAATTGTTCAGCCTCTCTAGATACAAATCTCCCACATCAATTCTAACAACTTCGCTATTTATATTTCCCCTTCTATACACCTCTTGCAGTCTAGCAATATCCTTGTCATCAATACTCTTATATACACTTTTAACCCTTAACAAATCCATTGTTAAAAGAAACACTTTTATTGGTTCTTTGCAATATTTAACAATCGAAAGCCCTGCTATAAGCAACCCATCAACAACACCACTATTCCCAGCGAACATTAAGTTAATCAATTAGACACCGCTCCTTTCTTAAAATAATATACTATCTATAAATATTTAATTTTAACCACTCTAAGATAGCCTTATACTATTATATTAAAGACCAGCCTCCACTTTTCGTTTTTACACAAAAAAAAGAAAGGTGCTAGACCTTTCTTCTATAATTTAGAAACAATAGTTTCTTATAATTGCAAAGGCTAAATATGCTACATACATAGAAACAAATAGAATACCCTCTGCACGACTAACTTTCTCTTTTTGAACACAAGCAATTACAAAGATAATTGTACTTACAAATAGTATTGCCATATCAGTTAAAATAACTGAAGAGATAGGTGCTTGACCGATAAGACCTACAGTTCCTAATATTAGAGAAATATTCATAATATTAGAACCAACAACATTACCAAGAGCCAAGTCGTTCTCACCCTTCTTAGCCGCAACAACAGAAGTTACAAGTTCAGGAAGGCTTGTTCCAAACGCAACAATTGTAAGACCCACAAGTGCTTCACTCATACCCATCTTAATAGCCAAGAATTCAGCAGTAGAAGCAACACATTCTCCACCAAACACAACTGCACCAAGTCCAAGAGTTAAGTATAAAATTATTTGCCAAATTTTTAGGTCTTTAACTTCCTCTTCCTCAGGCTTAATTTCAACATTTTTTGATTGTAGATATTTGTCTTGTTTGATTTTTCTCTTTCTAGTTCTATTAGCATTGAAGATAAGAATTGCTAGATACAATCCCAACATAACTATTAAAAGTATACTTTCTGTTCTAGAAAGCATATTACTATCAGCACCATCAAGAATTCTATCAAATCCGAATAATACGAAAACACCTGTAATAGCAATCATAAAAGGAAAGTCAATTTTGTTGGTAGATTTATTCATACTTACTGGTGCAAATATTGCAACACAACCTAGTACCACTAACATATTGAACATATTAGAACCAACAACATTACCAACTGACATATCAATATGACCAGAAATAGCACTAGCAATACTTACAGATAACTCTGGCAAACTTGTACCAAGAGCCACTATTGTAAGACCAATAAATATTGCAGGAACTTTCAGCCTTTTAGCAACTGCACTCGCACCGCTAACAAAGAAGTCTGCACCTTTGATAAGCAAAGCCATACCAATAACCAAGAACAAAATATTCAAAAATATTGTCATAAATTTTCATCTCTCTTTCGATTTTTAAAACAACTTAAATTTAAGTTCCAAATTTCGCTCAAACCAAATTGAGTATAGCACACATCACAAAAACCAACAAATCAAAACCACCACTTTATAAATTAATTTATAAAATTAAAAAGACAACCTTCTAGCATACAAAATTATA